>NZ_JARESU010000260.1:0-6376 GCF_046027075.1 Paraburkholderia sp. RL18-085-BIA-A
ATTTCGGGGGAATGGGGTGGAGCGCTGCTGCTCGCCTACGAGTACGCACCAGGAAACCGGAAAGCCCTGTACGCGTGCGTGCCGCAACTGGGTGTCCCGCTGGGCATGTTGCTGGCGACGCTGGCAATGACACTGATGAGTCTGCTGCCGGACGCGGACTTTCTCGCATGGGGCTGCCGTAGCGGCGTTGTCTTCCCTGATGCCGTCGTCCACTAATAGTCAGGTCGCCGTCCGCGCGGGCATCCGCCATACGTTTAAGCCCTCCAGGTCCCGAGTTCGTCTGCCGCATCCCGGGCGGACCGAAACGAACGCAAAGGTTTACCCGACCTTGACTCTGGATGTTGGATACAGGATATTGTGACCACACTTCGGTCCGGAACATTCTGGATTGGTCGATCCCTCATTTTGGGAGCAATTACATGTCACCGATTGCAGCCCGACTCGAACGCCTGCCGTTCAGCCGTTTTCACTTCAAGCTGCTCCTCATGGGCGGTCTGGGCTTCATGTTCGAGGCCATCGACGCAGCCATCATCGCGTTTATCCTGCCCGTTGTTCGTACCAAATGGCATCTGACTAGCTTCGAAACCGGGCTGCTCGGCAGCAGCACCTACGTTGGCTTTCTCGTCGGCGCGCTGTTCGCCGGCCTGCTGGGCGATCGTTTCGGCCGCCGCGTCGTCATGATGTGGGCGCTGACCTTCTTCTGCGTGCTCATGTTTGCCAACGCGTTTGTGAACGACTGGCACACGTTCGCTCTGCTGCGCGCGATAGCAGGCATCGGGATGGGCGCTGAGGGCGCGATCATTGCGCCGTTCCTGGTGGAGTTCGTCAGTAACCGCTATCGGGGAGCCTTTACCGCCGCACTGGCTGGCTTCTTCTCGTTTGGTTTTGTAGCCGCAGCGTTGATCGGCTACTTTGTGATCCCGCTGAACCCGGAAGGTTGGCGCATCGCGCTGGTGATCGTCTCCGTACCGGTCGTTGTGCTGCTCTGGTGGCGGCGTTCGCTGCACGAGTCCCCGCGGTGGCTGGAGATTCGCGGCCGTCATGCGGAAGCCGAAGCCGTGGTGTCCGATATTGAGCGGCAGGTCGAACGTACGGGCGTAACGCTGCCTCCCATGGCGCCTGTGGCAGGCGCAGCGGCCAGCTATGAGCACTCGGGTTCCTTCTTCGGAAACCTGAAGCTGCTGTGGAAGCCGCCTCTCGCCAAGACGACGTTGATGACCTGGTGTCTGTGGCTATCGGTGACGTTCTGCTCGTACGCATTCTTCGTCTGGATCCCTGGCCTGCTCGTTCAGCATGGCATGACTATCACGAAGAGCTTTTCCGTCTCGATCCTCATCTACCTCGCCCAGATTCCGGGTTACTACTCTTCGGCATATTTTTGCGAAAAGCTGGGCCGCAAGGCAACGATCGTCACGTACATGGCATTGGCTTGCGCTGCAGGTATCTGGTTGGCAAATGCGGGCGGCGACACGTCGATCGTCCTTGCTTCGATCTTCATGTCCTTCGCGATGAATGGCGTCAACGCGGGCGAGTATGCCTATACGCCTGAAGTGTTCCCGACGCATTTGCGCGCGACAGGAATGGGCACGGCGTCCGCGTTCGGCCGTATCGGTGCAATCTGTTCGCCAATGCTGGTGGGTTATATCTACCCGTTGTGGGGTTTCGCCGGCGTGTTTGGCATGACCACTGTCATCCTGCTGATCGGCGCGCTCGCCGTGATTTTCCTGGGCATCTCGACGACCGGAAAGACGCTTGAGGAAATTTCCGAGGCAGAGTACGGCTCCATGCGTCCCGACGTGCAAAGCGCCGCGCTTCGAACCGCGAAATAAGGAGTTTTCGTGACGAACACAAACCACGCACTCATTTTCCGGGCGATCGAGCGTGTCGCCCGGATGCAACAGGAAGGCCGTGATGCCGACCTTGTATGGTCGGAGTTCGAACGCTCCCTCACAGAGGTATTCGGCCAGCGGCTCTTTACGGTGCTGGCGTATGACGAGGCGTCGAGCCGCCTGGGTCGTCTGCATAGTAATCGCCTGGATATCAATCCGGTAGGCGGACTCAAGCGGGTGACGCAACGTCGCTGGTCGGATCAGGTTCTTCGCCGCGGTGAGATCTTTGTTGGCTCAACGCGCGAAGACATCAAGGCAGTGTTCTCGGAATACGAAGTGTTGTGGTCGATTGGGTGTGAGAGTGTGCTGAACGTCCCCGTGCGCAAGAACGGTGTCACGCTGGGCACAATGAATCTGCTTGGCGAAGCTGGGCTGTATGACCATGCTGATATCGGACTGGCGCTGGTGTTCGCACAACTGGCGGTTTCGCCGCTCGAAGATCAGGTTCAAAGGCTGAGTGGGCTTGAGGATCCTGACGTTATGGAACAGGTGTAGGACTTGGGGCGGGGCGGCAGAAAACCGCGCTCCGCCAATTTTTTCGAACGCATTTGACAGACCCGCCGAAGGCGCGCATTATACGCAAAACAGTTGGATATTGGATCCAATATAATGTTTTCGACGCTCCCAACGCGGCTTTTATGGGTAGTAAGGAGACTGATATGAAAGTTCGCACCATCGCTTTTGCAGCCGCTGCGTCGGGATTTCTGCTTCTGTCCCTCGGAGCCGCACAGGCCGCTGAAACACAAACGGTCAAGCTGGGTCTGGCCGCTCCGATGACGGGCGCGCAGGCTCAGTACGGCAAGGATTTCGAGTCGGGCGTGCAGCTCGCCATTGACGACTTCAATGCCACGAAACCGAAGATCGACGGCAAGGAAACGAAGTTCGTGCTGGAGGCGCTCGACGATCAGGCGGACCCGAAGACGGGCACCGTCGTCGCCCAGAAGCTGGTCGATGACGGCATCAAGGGCATGCTCGGTCACTTCAACTCCGGGGTGACGATCCCCGCTTCGGCGATCTATTCGCACGCAGGCATTCCGCAGATCTCGACGGCAACCGCACCCGCCTATACGCGTCAGGGTTTCAAGACTACGTTCCGGATGATGACGTCTGATACACAGCAGGGCAGTGTGATGGGCAAGTACGTCGTCGAGACGCTCCATGCGAAGCGCATTGCAATCATCGATGACCGCACGGCATATGGCCAGGGTCTTGCGGAGCAGTTCGAGACGGCAGTGAAGGCGGCCGGCGGTAACCTTATTGACCATCAGTTCACGTCCGACAAAGCGGTTGACTTCAAGGCGATTCTGACCGGCATCAAGTCGAAGAATCCTGATTTCATCTATTACGCAGGCGCCGACGCGCAATCCGCACCCATGGTGAAGCAGGCGCGCACGCTGGCGATGAAGGCGACGTTTGCCTCGGGTGAAATGTCGAAAACGGAAGACTTCATCAAGATTGCCGGACCGGCGGCGGATGGCGCGATTGTCTCGCTCGCGGGACTGCCGCTCGACAAGATGCCCGGTGGCGCGGGCTTCACACAGCGCTACAAGGCCAAGTTCGGCTCTGAACCGACAACCTATGCACCGTACACGTACGACGGCGCCATGGCCATGATGCAGGCGATGCAGAAGGCCAATTCGTCAGACCCGTCCGTCTACCTGCCTGTGCTCGCGAAGACTGACATGAAGGGTGTCACGAGCGATCACTTCGCATACGACAAGTTCGGTGATCTGCGCGACGCAATCATCACCGTCTACAAGTGTGAAAACGGACAGTGGAAGCCGATTACGGTACTCGGATCCAAGTAACTGAAGCCACGGTGGACGGCAGTCTGCCGTCCAACCTCGCAATACCTAGACTCACGGAAATGACCCAGCAAGCTCAAAACTCCCGGACGACCCCCGACGTTGTGGTTATCGGTAGCGGAGTCGTCGGTCTCGCCTGTGCGTGGTCTGCACTGCGCGACGGCGCTACCGTCACCATCATCGACCGCGACTTCGAGGGCGACCGTACGTCGCACGGAAACGCGGGGGGCATCGCCGTGACGGAGAGCACCCCCATTTCAGTGAACGGGTTGTACATGAAGGCTCTGAAGTGGCTGTTTGATCCTTTGGGGCCGCTGGCGCTTGACTGGAAACATGTGCCGACCGCCTTGCCCTGGTTCATGGAATTTCAGCGCTCGGGCAACAAGGACCGTTTCCGCGAAATTTCCCTGGCTTTGGCCCAGCTGAACAACCGCGTCTACGACGACATCGTCCCGATGTTCGAGGACATCGGCGCGATGGACAGTTTTTATCGGCGCGGCGCATTGACGGTCTACGAGACAGACGAAGCCTTCGCCGCAGATCAGCATGAATGGGAGTTCAAACGGGATCTGGGCGTGCGCTGGCACGCCATGTCGGCCGACGAAGTTCGCGATTGCGAACCGTCCCTCGCGCCGGTTTTTCGTCATGGTGTGTTTCTCGACGACTGGTCGCACATCGGTGACCCGAAGCGTCTCGTGACCCAACTGCGTGAGCGCGTGAAGCAACTCGGTGCCACGTTTGTTGTCGGCGCGGTAAAGGCACTTGATCTCGCTGATGCACTTGCGCCAGCAGCGGTCACCGAGACAGGCGAACGGGTAAAGGGGCGCCGCCTCGTTGTGGCGACGGGTGCATGGTCCGCCGCGCTTGCCCGATCGATAGGCGACCGCGTCCTGCTGGACAGCGAGCGGGGTTACAACACGACGCTTCCCGCGCATGGCATCAGCCTGTCGCGCGAAGTGATATTTGCCGAACGCAAATTTGTCGCTACCCCACTTGATATCGGTGTGCGCATTGGCGGTGCGGCCGAGTTCGCCGGTCTCAAGGCACCACCGAATTACAAACGCAGTGACGCGCTGCTCGCGCTCGGAAAGCGCTTCCTGCCCGGTATCAACGATAAGGGAGCCGTGAAGTGGATGGGGCACCGTCCGGCCACGCCGGATTCCCTTCCGGTCATTGGCCAATCGCCGCGCGCGCCGTCCGTCATTTATGCGTTCGGCCACGGTCACCTTGGTCTGACGCAATCGGCAACAACAGGAGCGCTTGTCGCGGACCTGCTTGCCAATCGTACGCCCGGAGTCGGACTTGAGCCGTACTCGATCAGCCGCTTCCGGAATTAACGGGGCCCCCGCGACCTCGATCGACCCGCGGGACATCCCGCCTCTGATTATCATTTTTGGAAAGGTGTAGCCATGCAAGTCAACTGGAAAGGTGTGTTCCCCGCTGTCACGACGAAGCTGAAGGACGACGGTTCTCTTGATCACGAAGCGATCAAGGCAGGTCTGAACCGCCTCATCGACGGCGGCGTCGGTGGCGTCGTCATGATGGGTATGGTCGGTGAGAGCGCCCAGCTCACGCCAAAAGAGAAGCGCACGGTAATCAAGCTTGCCGTTGAAACCGTGAACGGTCGCGTGCCGGTAATTGCGGGTCTCGCCGAAACCACTACGGCAAACGCAGTCCAGTACGCGAAGGACGCGGAAGCGCTCGGCGTTCAGGGCCTGATGGTTTTTCCTGGTCTCACGTACAAGTCCGACGCCCGGGAAACGATTGCCTTCTACAGGACCGTCGCTCAGGCGTCCAAGCTCGCAATTCTGCTCTATAACAACCCGCGCGGATATGGCGTGGACCTGACGCCGGATGTGGTGGCGCAACTGCTGGAAGAGCCGACGATCGAAGCGCTCAAGGAAGAATCGTATGACACAACGCGCGTCACCGATCTGATCAGCCGTTTCGGCGACCGCCTTGCCGTCGTGTGCGGTGTCGACGATCTGGTGCTTGAGTCGGTTGCACTCGGCGTGACTTGCTGGGTCTCTGGCATGGCCAACGCTGTTCCGAAGGAATCGGTTGAATTGCTGAATCTGGCCGTTGCTGGCGACTATGAATGGGCGCGCCAGCTGTACCGTGCACTGATCGACCTGTTCCATCTGGATACACACGTGAAGCTCGTTCAGTACATCAAGCTGGCCGAGAACATCACGGCCGGCTATTCGGAAACCGTGAAGGCCCCGCGCCTGAAGCTCGAAGGCGAAGAGCGCCAGAAGGTCATTGCAATCGTAGAGAAGACGCTTGCCAACGTGCGTGCCCTGTCGAAGTAATGCGGATGGGCCTGACCTTGCTACGGCGCATGGGCGGGCCCGTTCCACATGACATAAGTACCTCATTTTGCCGGTGACGAAACGCTTTGCGCTTCGTCACCTCGTCAAGGCTTAAGGGCCGAATTCAACGCGCGCGATCCGTGTCGGGCGACCGCCGGTCGATTAACACGCGACATAAAAACCAGATTCAAAAGCGCAGCGTATCAGGAGCTGGTAAGTGGATATTTTCATTCAGCAGATTCTCAACGGGCTGGTGCTTGGCAGCGTTTACGCCATCATCGCACTGGGCTACACGATGGTTTACGGCATCCTGGGCATCATCAACTTCGCTCACGGCGATGTGTTGATGGTCGGCGCGATGGTCGCGCTT
>NZ_JARESU010000261.1:0-6353 GCF_046027075.1 Paraburkholderia sp. RL18-085-BIA-A
TTGCCCCATCTACATCACATTTCAGGAGCTAATCATGGATATAGCAGTCGCCGAAGAGAAGGTCGAATCGATTGTGAAGGCCGGAAAAATTTCGATTTACCAACCCGACCAGGAAGGTCTGATTTTCCCCGAGTTGCCGATGTTCAAGTCTGCCGCGGAGCATCGGCAGTATCTGAAGGAGCACCTTGTCGCAGCGTGTCGCGCGTTCGCCCGGCAGGGTTACGATTATGGCTTCGCTGGTCACCTTACCGTTCGCGACCCGGAAAATCCGAGCCTGTATTGGACCAATCCCATGGCTGTTCATTTCGCGCAAGTCAAGGTGTCGAACCTCATCTGCGCAGACCACAAGGGAAATGTCGTCGAAGGCAACTACGCCGTCAACCGCGCAGGCTTTGTGCTTCACGCCGCCGTGCATGAGCAGCATCAGGACATTGTCGCCATGTGCCACGCACATACTGTGTACGGAACTGCATTCGCGGCGCTCGGAAAGCCGCTAGCACCCATCTCGCAGGATGCAGCGGCGTTCTTCGAAGACCACGTTGTCATCGGAGACGAGGCTGGCAAGGTCGCAGTCGAAGTGAAAGGTGGCAACAAGGTCGCAAACGCTTTTGCCGGCGTGAAGGCCGCAATTCATCAGAATCACGGGCTGCTCACTGCGAGCCGTCACAGCATCGACTCCGCCGCCTTCTGGTTTATCGCACTCGAACGTTGTTGCCAGCAGCAACTCTTGATTGAAGCGACTGGCATCACGCCGAAGGAAGTAACGCCGGAACGTGCCCGTTACAGCCGCGAACACGTGGGCAGCGACTACATCGGCTGGTTGCACTTCCAGACTATCTGGAATGACCTCGTCGCCACGCAGCCTGACATGTTCGATTAACGCAGTTAGCACAATACGACTTGCGGCGTTGCCAGACTTCGGCAACGCCGTGAGCAAATTGAGGTGGAGAAAAGCACAAACAACATCCGCCTCCAACGGAAGGCCCCCCTCAGGAGACAACAAAATGAGTTCCCATAGTCCGGCCGCATATCTGGAAGCTAGTGAGTCGTCGGCGTTCGCCAAGGCCGCATGGCGACTGATTCCCTTTCTGTTCCTCTGCTATCTCTCTGCATATCTCGACCGAATAAACGTAGCATTCGCAAAGCTCCAGATGCTGAACGACCTTGGCTTTAATGAAGCCATCTACGGATTCGGCGCGAGCGTGTTTTTCATTGGCTACCTTATTTTTGAGGTGCCGAGCAATTTGATGCTCATGCGCGTTGGTCCACGTCGATGGATTGCGCGCATCATGGTCACGTGGGGTTTAATTTCCGCCGGGATGATGTTCGTGACAACACCGGCCATGTTTTACATGATGCGCTTTCTTCTCGGGGTGGCTGAGGCCGGCTTCTTTCCAGCTATTGTGCTTTATCTCACTTATTGGTTTCCGTCCTCACGTCGTTCCAAAGTAACAGCGCTCTTCATGACTGGCATTCCAATGTCTGGTGTGATTGGTGGTCCTCTTTCCGGATGGCTGATGACCGCGCTCGCTGGCGCTCATGGAATGGCGGGATGGCAGTGGCTTTTTCTGCTTGAGGGCGTTCCGACGGTTTTGTTCGGTGTAGCCGCGTTTTTCTTCCTCGATGACAAGGTGCAGGATGCGAAATGGCTATCCGAGTCGGAGAAGTCCATCATCGAGCAGAAGCTGAAGGAGGAACAACCGGAAGGCGTGCTTCATTCCGTCAAAGATGGCCTATTGAATCCGAAGATTCTTCTTGTCAGCGCAGTCTACTTTTTTTACACGATGGGCCTATACGGGGTCAGTTTTTGGCTGCCGACCTTGATAAAATCGAGCGGCGTATCGGACCCGCTCAATGTTGGCTTGCTCACCGCAATTCCGTATGCCGTCGGTGCCGTCGCTATGGTTGTTGTGAGCTGGAATTCAGACCGCACAGGAGAGCGTCGTTGGCATTTGATTGTCCCGGGCATCGCGGGTGCATTTGGACTGGCGTTGAGCGTATGGTTCGCTCACTCGACTTTGCTGGCGATGATTGCCTTGACGATTGGGACCATGGGAGTCATGACGACCATATCGCAGTTTTGGGTCCTGCCGCCGGCTTTCCTGAGTGGGGCTGCGGCCGCCGCGGGACTAGCATTGGCAAACTCGGTCGGAAGTATCTCGGGTGTAATAAGCCCCTCGCTAATCGGTGTAATCAAGAATGCTTCCGGCTCCACTGGCGCCGGAGTTCTTGTACTCTCAGTCAGTCTGCTGATTGGAGGGCTGCTGGTGCTGCTCGTTCCTCCAAAGCTCGTCAATAGTCGACGTCGCTAGGAGGGGCAATCGCGATAGATTCGCCGGCACGGGTAGCTGCACCTGTGTCGTGCGAGCGTGTATAGCGGTCGTGACTACGTTCCCTGACATCACGGCGCCGAACGTTGAGCACCGTCTGCCGAAGCGTCCCCCTTGCTCATATTACGAACAAGATTCTCCCGTGCAAATTCGGTATGTTGCACGCTAAGCTTTGCTGCGAGTTCTTCATCACCTTGGGCGATAGCCTCGGCAATTGCGGCATGCTCGTCCCAAACGGTTTTTCGCTGGCTCGCGACCCGGTGAACGGCGCCCATCACGCGCCGCAGATGCATCCAGTGCAGGCGTGCGTTCTCGACAATCAAAGGATTCCCGGACGCTGCGTAGATAGCAGTGTGAAACGCCATATCGGCTTCAATCATGGTCCGAATGTCGTCGCCTTTTGAGAGTTTCCGACCAGTCGCGACCAGAGATTTGTCTATCTTCACACGCTGTCTTGCGGCGAGGCGGGCAGCGAGGCCGTCGAGAGCACCCCGAAGCTCGTAGAGGTGCCCAATTCGGGTGGCATCAAGCGGCGTAACCTGCAGTCCACGCCCCGGCGCGTCTTCCACCAGACCGTCCTTTTTCAGTAGACGGAAAGCCTGTAGTACGGGAGAGCGGGAGACAGCCAACTGCTCGGCAATTTCCTCCTGGACGATTCGCGTGCCGGGAGCGATTGAACCCTCGCTGATAGCATCGAGTAGGATCCTATAGACTTCGTCGACGTAGTCGGTACGAGCCTGGATTTTCAGGAGTTTTGCTGGCATGGCGAGAGTGCCTGTGGATACAGAATACTATCAGCTTACCAGTATTGATTGTGCTGGTGGAAGTACAGCGCGCAGCGCATGCTCGAGCGGCCGCGGCGCGTAATGTCTGAAACTCCCTGTCAGTCTGGCGGCCCGTCGGCGCCTAGCCGCCACATATGTTGGCGATGACACGCAGCATCCCGGCCGCCGCGCGATACTGGTTGACTTACAGGGTCTCGGCGGTGATGCTGGCGAACCACACCGGTAGCTCCGCAGCGAACTTGCTGGCGTAAAGCACGTTTGACTGTACAGAGACAGTTTGGAACGCTTTCTGCAGCGCGCTCCGGCATTTTTCAGCGCTTTTGTTGCCGCCTTCCTGCACCACAACAATCACCGCCGCGGCGCAGAATCGCTTCGCCTCGACAATCCCAAAAGCCGTGTCGTCCAAAAGTTGATCTGGGTCGCATGTTCCCGCGTCACGAACAACGAGGGAAACCAAGCCTGAAGGGGTTCGTCCAAGAATCCACTCCGCGCGGACCGCGCCCACCGCGTCATACTCGGTCGGGACGCCAATAAGTCCGACGATATTTCTGAATTGCTCATGGATTTCCAGCACGTCACGGGCAGCGTCGGGAATCGCTTTACCGGAATTCCAAGAGGTCAACGTTGCTGCCGGGCGCTGGCTCGGGCTGAACGCAAATCCGGTCTCGCCAATCGCGAAGGTCTCTGGCCCTTGTCTCGACACCGACTGCGCCATCAAGAAGTCCGGCATTTTCATGTCGTGTCCTTGCTCATGTATTGGGGGAAGCGGTCGTCATCACTCATTGAAGCCGAGTTCTGAGTACTGAACGCGGAACTCTGTATACAGAAAGTTTAGAATCTGAACGTAGTTCTGGATATAAGTACAAACACCCAGATGCTCTGCGGCGCTCTCGAGAAATTAATGTCGCGGAGGCGACTATCCCTCCGTCTCTTCTAGGTAGGTGGCTGGCGAGAAATAGCGAAGTCTAAAAAAGAGCGCACGCTAGCATTCACACTTGCTCCCGACCAAACGACCTGGAAAGAGACGGAGGGAGCGCCTCCAGGTCGCTTGAAAACATTTGTCTCCGTGTAGCGTCGCGCATCGATTCAGTGATAATCGCCACGCTGACTACCAAGCCGACATGTAATGGCAATGACGTCCACACACGTGGTCGTCGCAACCAGTCCGAGGCATTGAAACAACAGCGACCCTGGTTGCGCGCAACCAAGGCCGCGAACGTCCGCGACACTATCTCCAGCAGGTTACTTGCGTGGCTCTGCGCCAGCGCGCACCCTCTCCTCGATGCGGCGCCCCACGTCGGCATCGACACTCTTCCAGTAATCGAACGCCCGCTCCAACACGGGGCTGCGAACGCCCGCCAGCAGGGCGCCCGCGACCGTCTCGACGAGCCGTGCGCGCTGTGCATCATCGAACACGTCGCGAACCAGACTGCCGGCCTGGCCGAAGTCGTCGTCGTCGGCATGCAGCGTGTAAGCGCTGCGCACCATGTGACCGTCCGTTTCCCAGCTATCCTCTGCTGGGCCCGTCGTGTCGGCCCACGTGCGGCCGGCGCTGTTCGGCGCGTACACAGGTGCGTTGCCGCTGTGCTCATAAGCCATCTGGCCATCGAACATGTAGGTCTGTACCGGCACCTTCGGCTTGTTCACCGGCAACTGATGAAAGTTTGTCCCGATCCGGTTGCGCTGCGCATCGTTGTACGCGAACGCACGTCCGAGCAGCATCTTGTCCGGCGAAAGCCCGATGCCCGGCACCGTATTCCCCGGCGAAAACGCGGCCTGCTCGATCTGCGCAAAGAAATTCTCGGGGTTACGGTTCAGGGTCATCGTGCCGACCTTGATCAACGGATAGTCCTTGTGCGACCAGGTCTTGGTGAGGTCGAACGGGTTGAAACGGTATTGCGTCGCCTCTGCATACGGCATGATCTGAACGAACAGCGTCCAGCTCGGATGATCGCCGCGGCCGATCGCGTCGAACAGGTCCCGGCGGTGAAAATCGGCATCGTGGCCTGCGGTGTTGGCCGCTTCGGCGTTAGTGAAAAACGACATGCCCTGGTTCGTGTGGAAGTGGTACTTGACCCAGAACTTATCGCCGGCCGCGTTGACCCACATGTATGTATGCGAACCGTAGCCGTTCATGTTGCGCCACGTCCGCGGCAGCCCACGATCGCCCATCAGGTAGGTCACCTGGTGCGCGGACTCCGGGTTGCTGGTCCAGAAGTCCCACTGCATATGGTTGTCACGCAGGCCGGAATCGGGCAGGCGCTTCTGGCTGCGAATGAAGTGCGGGAATTTCATCGGATCGCGGACGAAGAACACGGGTGTGTTGTTGCCAACCAGATCGTAATTACCTTCGTCCGTGTAGAACTTCAGCGAGAAACCCCGCACGTCGCGCCATGTATCGGGACTGCCCGCCTCGCCGGCCACGGTAGAAAACCGCGCCAGCATTTCGGTGGAGGATCCCGTCTGGAACAACGCTGCCTTCGTATAACGGCTCACGTCCTCCGTGGACTCGAACACACCGAACGCACCGGCACCCTTAGCGTGAGGTTGCCGCTCCGGCACTTTCTCGCGGTTGAAATGCGCCATCTGCTCGAGAAAATGGACGTCGTGAAGCAGGATCGGCCCATTGGGGCCGGTCGTCAGTGAGTTGCGATCGCTCGGCGCAGGCGCGCCCGCTCCGGTCGTCGAACCGGTGATTGACTTCTTGTTACCGTCACTCATGAAAACTCCTGTGTTGTGGGTGGTTTCTCTTGTTTGGGGCTACCGAGCGGCTCGAAATCGCGACTAGCGTGTTCGTCGATGCTGGGCCGGATGGCGTATTCTATGAGTTTCACCAAATGCACGCTTCGCCCTTCAGGCGCAATCCCCCTACGCAGCTCGGCCGGTACCGCGCTCGGACACTGGCTGCCGAAATGGGAACACGCCGGGTTGTTCAAGCGCACTACGTCTCGTTTCGCATAATGCTGGGCTCGTTTGAGCTGCGATAGTGTCACGGTATGCTAGGAGACCTGTCAGATGAAGTTGGTCCATTGCTGTACACACGTCCGCCTCCAGACTCGTCATTGACTACAGTGAAGCACTCCGCTAATCGAAGGCATTACATAGCAAATCCGACTCTGGCGACCAACAACCGAGGTGGCGTCATAGGTGGAGAACATCACCAGGTTCGCGAATATTCCCTCACGTAGAAAATAAACTCATTCATTGCAAACGCCCCTCCCGGAAAGCGGAAATAGCA
>NZ_JARESU010000262.1:0-6076 GCF_046027075.1 Paraburkholderia sp. RL18-085-BIA-A
CTATCCTGTAACCCGGAAGTTCAAACGCCGTCGTAACCATATTTCGTTCTGTCATCGTAGTCTCCGATCGAACTGAGAGAACTCACCAGGCCGCTGAAGCGCCAACGCGCTGGGGCCCGCTTGCATTCAAGGTTCCCAGCCATCGTGGATCCGCGTTCACTACTTTCCGTGTCAGTAGGAAATTGGCTTGCTAGGGGGCAAAAGTGGCCGTGTGAACAACGGCCGTACTGGCACGTTGACACTCTTCTTTGTCCGCCTGTGCGAGCGCTTCGCCCCCCCCTTCACCCGAGCCAAACAGCGCTCGTAGGTAGCCTTGGCTTCTGGCAGATTCGAAACGTACCATTCGCGACCGCGGCAGATGAGGTGCCTGCTGCGAGGGCCATAGCGAGGCACAGTGCCGTCTTGTTTTATGCGCTGTCATTGGTCATGTGTCTTACTTCTTCCGGTCGTCCCGCAGGCGGACATTTCCGGGTACACGCGCTTCGTGGTATCCGCTTCGCATGTTCGCGGGCACATGCATTCGCTGTCGTTGCAGCGGTGCCTCGCCGTTGAGTTCGATACCCGATGCCTCCGCCTGCATCCGTACAAAGCCCCGGAGCATCTTTTCGCGGTACGTGTACCAGCCTTGTCGCTGTGGCACCGCCTCGAGCACGGACCCATAGTTTTCCGCCTTAAGTCGGCGCAGCGATTCAGCGAATTTGCTGTTCTCGAACACGACGGGACTCCCGCGTCGTTCGGTAATCGATTTATAGGACTGCTCGATGTCGGTACTCTGCCGGAATAGGTCCTCACCGTCGGCCGTGGCCCAAACGAGATCCTCCCACTCGGGCGCACGATGCAACACCGCCTTCTCGTAAGGGCCCTTCAGTCTGGCATCCATCTGTTCGATCGCGTGGCGCAGGCCAAGCTGGTAGTGTTGCGCCTCCAATTTATCGCAATCGGTGTCGTCATCGAACGCCTGCCAGATCATGTGTTCGGTGATCAGATGCACGTAGTGCGGGAAACCGTCACTGACAATCGCGATCCGCCAGTTCACGTCGTCATTCACGTCCAGTCCGAACTCCTGCGCGGCTTGCGTCACGATCTCGCGTCGCGCGTCCCAGCCTAAGCGACTTACCTCGAACGTCGCAAGCTGTCGGTATGCCGAAGGATGCGCGCCCAGGAGGTCTTCTAGTGATCGACCAACGCCCGTGAAAATGAATTTCAGGTCTACCTCGCGGTCGCCAAGCGCCTTGAGCAGCGCCGCGAACCTGTTTCGGTCCCGGACATCCGGGATCGTGTCGAATTCGTCGACGACTACAACCGGCCGCTTCGAATGCATGCGCGCAACTTCCTCAAGCAATCCCACCGCGTCGCCAATCGTCCTTAGCTGATCCCTGACATCCTTTGCGCTGATCTCCCGTCCTTGCTGCCACTTCAATCCTCGCCATTCAAGCGAGATGCTGGACTGCTCCTTGATGTTGGTGACGTGCGAACGAGCCATCGCCTCGTTGGCAATGTTGGCAATGATCGATTCGAAGGTCTCATCGGGCGAACCGCCAACGATAATCGGCCGGTTGTCCGAACTCTGATACTCGTAGGCAACTGTGCGCCCGAGGGAGCTTTTGCCAACGCCCCTATCACCATAGATGAAGATGTTACGACCCGGCACTCCAATCGCGCGGTCAATAGTCTCCAGTTCCCGCTCACGACCCTTGAGCTTTTCCGATTTGCTTATCGGCCCTGCCGCGGAAAGCACGACCGCGAGCTGATCCCGAACCCGCTGTTTGTCATAGCCAGCAATTGTCATGCGTATTGTTCTCTGGTTTGTTTTGCGCTGAATGATACGCCGGCCCGCGCCGCGCCACAAAACGTCCCGTCCTGACGAGGACGGAGGCTCGTCCGTTGTGTCGCGTCCGAGGGGAGGAACTTTGCACGTGCAAAGTTTCAAGCGGTCGCTCGCGGGCAGCTCGCCCGGCAGGCGCCGGATCACCGCTGAGCTTATCGAGTTCCTGGACAGCAAAAAACAAGGCCCGGATCACCTGCGGGTTGTTGAACGGGCTTTGTCCCGCGAGGATTTCGCCCGTCTCCGGATCAATGCCGCGTGCCAGCTGCTCAAGGGTCGTTTTCGCTTCAACGGGATTCATACCACCGCTCCGCCTGTCATGGTCCTGTCTGGCGGCGATGCGCAAGCGCGATCGCCGCCGGGTTTATTTGAAGAGCCGCCGGTCCAGCTCGAAGCGCTGCTTGTGCAGCACTAGTACGTGTTTCATCCCCGGATGCAAGGGATTCAGAATCAGATTCTCGTCACTAGGGCAAACAACGGACGGCACCCTCATCGCAAGCCGCTTGCCGGCTTCGAGCCACTGCCGCGCCAGATCTACGGTCGACGCTGGATCCCGATCCAGAACGTTCCAGTCATCAGGCAGATCAGGCACGTAAGCGCTCGATGCAGCCCTGTCCGGCACTTCCAGCGTGACCAGATAAAAGTTGGCCACAGGCAGCAACCCTGACGCATGGACCCGCGCCTCGAGGACCGCTGTCGACGCGTGGCAGCAGGTATAAAGCACCGGCATTCCCCGCGGATTCCAGCGCCCGCCTGCCAGAGCAGCACCGTTGCCGCTCAGATCATCGGCCCGGTACTTGCCGGGCTTCTCTTTGGCAAGACGAAACACCTTCATACAGTCACGCCATGTTCGAGACGCACCAGAATGTCACGCACACGATCGATTCCAGTCTGCGTATCCAGCGTGTCCAGTGGACGTTCACCACCCAGCTCAACGTTCGGGCGCAGCATCCATTCAGCCGCCAGCCTGCCGTCTTCGAGAACGTCCTTGGCCTGAGCGTAAATCAGCATCGTGCGAGCCGCACGGTCCGACTCTCCCGCGCTGAGCCGCTCTCCCAGCGCAATCTTGCGATTGATCGTGCTGCTGGGAAGGCGCAGACTAGCAAGCAGAGTTTGCACGGGAATCTCCAGCAGCTCGGTGGCGATTCGGCTGACGATTACCGCCTCCATGCCATCTCGAATCAGGCGGGACTGTTCGGTCGGGGCGAGGCCGAGAAAAAACGTCAAATCGCCTTCCTGAGCGCCGAGCCCGTTGGTGCCTATGTGAGCGAGCCTGGCGGCCACTGCGGACTTTGCCGCCGAAGCGCCTGGCTTCGTCCGCCGCGAATGCGGCCGTCCTGCTACTGCTTCTGCCGTCATGATATTCTCCCAAATGAGCAACGATTGATACCCAACTGGGTCCAGTTTAGACGATTACCAAACGGGATACAAGACATTCCCATTTGGTTTTGACAAGACGTTTTCTGTCGACGTTCATCTAACTCTGAACCGGTGGGGCTTGCCGGGAAATGTCTTTGTGGAAGGTTGCTCATTTAAAGCTGAACCTGCGGTTCATCTAACTTTGAACTATCGGCAATACGGTTCACTTAACTCTGAACTTTCCGTCGCGGGAACCAAGCGCTTCCAACGCCAGAAATAGCACAACGGGCCGCTGTCGACCGAGGGTGTGTGAAAACGCCATGATCGCCTAAACTGGATTAACTCATTCAGCATGGGTGACCGGATGAAGCGATTCATAGAGGGTGAAGATCGCAAGCAGGTGACGCTGCTTCCAGAATGCCTCGATGACTTCGTTGCCGAGGACAATCCGGTCAGGATCATCGAGGCGTTCGTTGAAGAGCTTGATCTTGTATCACTGGGCTTCGATGGCGCAATGCCATCGGCTACAGGACGTCCGTCCTATCATCCAGCAGTGCTGCTGAAGATCTATATCTACGGCTACCTGAATCGGGTTCAATCGAGCCGTCGCCTGGAACGGGAGTGCCAACGCAATGTTGAATTGATGTGGCTCACTGGACGTCTGGCGCCGGACTTCAAGACAATAGCCGACTTCCGTCGTGACAGCGGCATCGGAATTCGCAACGTGTGTCGCCGCTTCGTGATGCTGTGCCGTGAGCTGAAACTGTTCTCGCAAGCGCTTGTTGCCATCGACGGCAGCAAGTTCAAGGCAGTCAACACTCGCGATCGCAACTTCACCGAGGGTAAGGGGCAGAAGCAGATCGAGGAGAGCATCCAGCGGTATCTGAACGCGCTGGAGACTGCCGATCGTACGCAACCCGCTGAACTGGAAGCAAAGACAACCCGCTTGCAGGACAAGATCGCGCGCTTGCGCGAGCAGATGCGAAACCTCGAGCAGATCAGGGAGCAGCTCAAGACGCAGCCTGACGGGCAACTCTCGATGACCGATCCAGACGCACGTTCCATGGCGACGAGCGGAAGAGGATCGGGCATGGTGGGCTACAACGTACAGGTGGCGGTTGACGCCAAACACCACCTCATCGTGGCTCACGAGGTCACAAACTCTGGCAGTGACCGGGCACAGCTCAGTCCTATTGCGAAGGCAGCGCGCGATGCGATGGGCAAGACCAGACTGCGGGCAGTCGCCGATCGTGGTTACTACAGTGGGCCTCAGATCAAGGAGTGCGCGGATGCAGGGATTGCAGTGATCCTGCCGAAGCCCACGACGTCAGGCGCGAAATTCCATGGCCGGTTCGACAAGGCAGACTTTATCTACAGCACGGGACGACGAATACCAATGTCCAGCTGGAGAACGGGCAATTTACCGATACACCAGCGAGGAACACGGGATGCAGCTACATCGATACTGGAGCAGCGCCTGTTCGCAATGCGCGATAAAGTCACAGTGCACTCCGAGCGAGCAACGACGGATAAGTCGATGGGAACATGAGTCGGTGCTGGAGGCAGTTCAACGTCGGCTGGACAAGACGCATGATGCGATGACCGTGCGCAGGCGAACCGTCGAACATGTCTTCGGAACGTTCAAGCATTGGATGGGCTACACGCACTTCCTGACGCGCAGGCTGCCCAACGTGGGAACCGAGATGAGCTTGAACGTACTCGCCTACAATCTCACGCGAGTGCTGAGAATCCTGGGCTTCAAGAAGACGATGAAGGCGATGCGGCTGGTGGGTGCGTGAGCACCCCCAAGATCCTGAAACAAAGCCCGTAAACTCGTCTAGAACCTATCAGAGAGGTTCTCCTTCTCGTCGTCGCCGTGATGGCCGCAAAGGCAGCCGAACGCGCCGCTGGGGTCAGCGGTCATGCGTCGCATTGGAATTCCATCGGGTTTCCACACGACCTGGACCCTGAGCCGACGTTCGCTGCATTGATCGCGAAGGGCCGCTTTCAAAGAATTCCAGCCATCCCCCTAGCGTCGTAGTTGTCGATCCCACAGCGCAGCCATTGCGGCAAAGGTGCGCGTCCTTTTCATCAGGCCCGCAAGAGGGGCCCAGGGCGTGCTTAAAGTTTCGTCATCTTGAGAGAGCCGTCCGGCAAGGCCGCCAACTGGAATTGAAGATCGACGTTTAGGGAATTGTGCAGATCGCACAGCGTTCTCCCCCTCTTCGAAGCGGTGCTGCAAGAAAGCGACCGCCAGCTCGCGTGCACGCCACGACACGCTCACATCGGCGCGCGGGAGCGTCTCGGAACGATTAGCGCTGAGCGGTCGAAGCTCTCCGCTGAGCGCCGCGGTCGCCGCGCGCCATTGAGCTCAGAGCGGCCAGCATGGGAAGGCTCCCTGCCGCCCTTAAAAAAACCTAAACGCCCGGATTCGCCTTGATGATGGAGCAGGACCGGTGGTCGTAGCGGTAGCCTAGGATGCTGCCGTCGGCAATTAGCGGGACGGCTTCCTCGATGATCGACAGCGGCAACAGGAACGGTTTTGTCGCGTTAAGGCGGGAGAGGTAGTATTCGAGGCTGACAAATATGCTTTGGCTGGCCGATGAAGAAGACCGAAACACCGCGAAAGACGCTTGCCGCGGGCATCGCCCGAGTGCTAAAGCGCCTTCACTATCCGCTCGATGTGATGTTGCTGTGCGTGAGGTGGTACGTCGCGTACTCACTGAGTTTGCGTAATCTCGAAGAAATGATGGCCGAGCGCAGTATTGAGGTTGATCATTCCACGGTGCATCGGTGGGTGATTAAACTGGTGCCGCTGTTCGAAAAGACGTTCCGTAAGCACAAGCAGCCGGTAGGCAAGAGCTGGCGGATGGACGAAACGTATATCAAAGG
>NZ_JARESU010000263.1:0-6048 GCF_046027075.1 Paraburkholderia sp. RL18-085-BIA-A
AAGTATCGCTCGCTATCTCGAGGCAATGGACACAGCGGATCGTCAGGAGCCTGCAATCGCGAAGGCCAGAACAGCGCGACTGCAGGACAAGATTGCGGCCTTGAAGGAACAGATGCGAAGCCTCAAGGAGATCGAGGTGCAACTCAACGCGGCACCCGACAAGCAAGTCTCGCTCACGGACCCGGACGCGCGTTCGATGAAGACACGGGGAACGGGAGTCGTCGGCTACAACGTCCAGACGGCGGTTGACACGAAGCACCATCTGATTGTCGCGCACCAGGTCACCAACGACGGAATTGATCGAGACCAACTCGCATCGATGGCCAGGCTGGCGCGCACGGAAATGGGCGTCGATAAACTTACGGCAGTTGCCGACCGAGGTTATTACAAGAGCGAGGAGATACTCGCATGCCACGAGGCTGGAATAAGCGTGTTCGTTCCGAAGACGAAGACCTCGGGCGCGACCGCCGACGGCCGCTTCAGCAAAGAGGATTTTATCTACGATGCTGAGAAGAACGAGTATCGATGTCCGGCGGGCGAGCGGCTCATATGGCGCTACAAGACAACCGAACGTAGCCTGAAGTTAGATCGCTACTGGAGCTCACAGTGCCAACAGTGCTCGTTGAAAGACAAATGCACTCCAAGTACCGAACGCCGGGTAACGCGCTGGGAGCACGAAGGATTGCTCGAAGAGATGCAGGTCCGGCTTGATCTCGCCCCAGACATGATGCGTATCCGACGACAGACCGTCGAGCATCCCTTCGGCACGATCAAGGCCTGGATGGGCGCCACTCATTTCTTGACACGGACCATCGGGCGGGTGAGCACCGAGATGAGCTTGCACGTGCTCGCCTACAACATGAAGCGGGCTATCAAGCTACTCGGTTCAGAAACGATTATGAAGGCCATGCGGGCGTGAAGCCCGCACGCGGCTCGCGGTCCTTGCAATACGTTCGGCGCTGAATTGACGTTTGTCGTGCCACAATCGATAAGCCGCGATCTGCCACCGAGACAGCGCGTCGTCAAATATCCGCCGACTACGCGTTTTGACACAGTCCGGGCCATCTCCAGCCGTTCGCCTGCACGCCCAGGCGGACGCTCAAGCGTCAGCTTCACCCGGCGGATTCGCCCCAGACAGCGGACCTTCGCCCGCCGATTACGGGCGTCGCGTCATCGGCCATAACAGCCGCTCGTGGCAGCAAGACGATGTCGGCGAATGATGTCTGCCGTTCGACGCGTTGACGGGCCGCTTTATGGGTCGGCGGTCGGTCTCGACCTTCCCAGTCGGCGAGGAGCAGACAACCCCAATGCATTCTTGCGCAGCGGGAACGCGCTCCTTGAAGCCCCCAAGCTTCAAGGAGCGCTACCGGCGAGGATCGTGCAGCAACCTCCACGCCGGCAGCGGTTCATACGTCTTCAATGCGTAGTGACGACATGAATCCCGCCGTTCGGGAAAGCCGCGACTCCCGGCTGGAAGGGCACGTACGCCTGACCCGAAGCGCCATCCACCGCGACCGAATGTACGCCGGTCCCCACTGCCAGTTTGTCGATGAGCGTGCGCGTCGACGCGTCGACTATGCCCAGTATCGGCGTGAAGCCGGAGCTGGCCGCGATGCCGGACGCGGTTTCATGACGGGCCGGAAGAAAATAGCGGTTTGACACTGCGTCGTATGCGACCTGATCGACTCCGCCGAACGGAATACTCGCAAGCGTGACCCCCGTCGTGCGATCGAGGATCAACGTGATAAGCGGCTTCCCGGCGGCCGAATCGCAGCCCACCAGCATGTCGTTGTTCGGACCGAGTTCGAGTCCCGTTGGCCCGCATGCGCCAAGCGGGAATACCTTGCTCACCACCGGTGCGTTAGCGACCACCGTACTCGCGGCAATCACGTTCACCTCACCTGCCGGATTGCTCGGCGTACCGTCGTTGTTGACGAGGAAGCTTTTCGACTTCGAGTCGTAGACGCACGCCTCGAGGCCGGACGACGTCGTAAACTGATGCGTCGCGACGATCGAGTTTGTCTTCGTCGAAATGAAAGTCGCAGTCGGAGGCGTCTCGCCCGGACTCGAAAACATCACCAGGTTGTCGTCCGGGTCGTAGCAGCCTTCGTCGACGCGGTGCGGGGCGGTCTTGAGTGGTGGGACTGCGATGGTGCTGACGACTTGCTGCGCGGAGATGTCGATTACCTTGATCGAATTTACATCGCCGGCATAAAGGGTGTTCGTGCCGGGAATACCGACGAGTCCATCAGGCCCGGCGAGATCGGTGTTCGAGTTAACGCCGGTGAAGGCGGTGGCGCCAGTTCCCTTGATCTGCGCGATGAGTGTGTTGCTCTTCGTGTCGACCACGTCGACCGCCGCGTTGTTGCGGTCCGCAAGGAAGTACTTACCGCTATCAGCGTAACTGATGTCGAAACTGAACGGCGGGGTGGCCGAATTGGGTACCGCGATGGCAGTCTTGATGGTCGGCGAAGTGGAGGTGACGTCCGAGCCTCCCCCGCACGCGGTGAGCAGAACGGATGCGCCAAGCGTTAACGCGAACCAAAGCTGTCTTTTCATTGTTGTCTCCGGAATAGGTCCGCATGTTCGGTCAGGAACGGGGACCATTTTTGGTTGCAAGGTTGCAAGGTTGCAAGGTTGCAAGGTTGCAAGGTTGCAAGGTTGCAAGGTTGCAAGGTTGCGAGACCACGCCACGAATGGACGCGGCCTCCGCAAGCACAATAAGACGAGCAATGCGTAAAGTCGAAGACGTAATCTTGCTGCAGAGCAAAAAAGCGTGCCATTTGGGGTGTAAGGCGGACTATTTCATTGCCAATTCAACCAGTTATGCGATTACCTTCGAATTGGTAAATTCAGTCGATACGTTTTTGATTTCACTAACGGATTGTTGGCAGCTCGTATGGAACGCGAAAGCCTATGTGTGATCGATTTCTATCTGCGAGCGTCGTCGCACGAACCGCCCGGCGACAGTCTCAGTCTGTTAAGGGTTGTGCTCTGTTAAGGGTTGTGCGATGCCTGCCCTGAAGCCGCATGCATGTGAGCGCGCGGGTGAGCCAGCGGGCAGGCGTCGCACAAGCCTTAACAAATTCGGCCCTTCGACGCTGAACCGGAATTGCGCAAGCTATCGTTTTGGCGGCACGGGTGAGAAGGAATAAAAATCCCAAGCCTGTCAGGCAACCGGGGAATGTCGGATAGCCGGAGCAACACGAAGCGCGGCCAGCAACAGTTTCAAGCGGCAACGGTTGCCAGTTTGCGAAACAACCCCGTGCACGGCCGCCGAACGTCCGAGTTTACTTGGTGGCTGCATGCTGCACGCGGCCCACAATGAACCGGAGCGCCCTTTTCACGTCGGGCGCTCGAGATCATGGTTACCTTGTCACCCGCCGTCCGATGATGGCGATTCTTTGTCTGCGCATCGCGCTATATCCTGGGAAATCTCCAGGGTGTCCCATGGACCCACGTAACCACAGTCAATGGCGCGTTGTGCTGACTGGCGGCGAACCAGTCACGGCCGCGATGCCTTCGCTGTCGATCACATTCATGGCTTCGGCGAGCGCTGCACTATCAGTCGGAAATGAATCGTCCCAGACGGTCGAATTGCCGAATTCGTCGACCACCTCGAGTAGCCACGCCCCCTTGCCATCACCGTAGATTTCAACCTCAACGGCAGTGCCGTCGCGTGCGATGCGCCGACTCAGCGGGGAAACAGTCAACGACTCTTGAGCGTCAGTCAGAACACGTCTGGCATGTTCCGGAGCAAAGCCATGCCCGGTGCTTCCGGAACCGGTGGCCACTTCGAGCACGCCATGACAGCGCTTGTATTTCTTTCCTGAGCCGCACGGGCAAGGGTCGTTACGACCAACCTTCGGTGCGCGTCGAAGCGGCTCGCGCTGGGCCATCACACCGGGAATCCCACCGCGCCCGATTTGCAGCCGGCGCTGTTCGGCCCAGTAGCGATGAATATCTTGCACCGACCTGGCGAGCGATCCGGCAAATGCCTGATGCTGATCGAGGTTGTCTTTTCGCCGTTTCAGCTCATCCCACCCCTCCTCCGTGCCGTACAGCATGATCACCGTGAACCATTCAGGGTGCTCCGCGAGCACCGGCGCCCACGCTGTCCGATCGACGGCAATGCCTTTGTAATACCCCTCGCACCAGTCGTCGATGACCGAAATCACTCGCTCATCTGATTCGTGTTCAAGGATGAGCGGTTCGTACCCGGCGGAGGCATCGTTCAACATGTCGTTGACGCTATTCCAGTGCCGGATGATCAGCCCGACGATGCCTTCTGACTCGTCAGCACTGGCAAACGTCGGCAGGTCCCGGCCATGCTCCGCATCCCAGATCCAACCCAGCATGGTGCCAGGCATCATCAGGTTTGGCCCCGAGGCGAGCGCGGTCATAAACCCGTCCATCATCGAAACGTCCATCGCCGCGTCGGGAGCGGAATCGCTGGTCAGGAAATCATCAAGCTGATCGATTTCTGTTTCGTTCAGCGGTGGTGTGGGTACGATTTCGTCTTTCATGGGTTCTCCAGCAGGAGCCTGCGATCGCGGGTCTCGTCCGGCAACCCCACGTGCGCGCCGGTCCGTCCGGCGCTTCTTCGCCGCTGCGGCGCCGTCCGGTTCAGTATGCCACCTTGAACGTCGGCGAATCTCTTCGGGGCGGCTCTTGCGTCGGTCGTAGATCCGCGTGGTCGCGATGTTCGCGTGGCCGAGCCCTTCCTGCACCTTCGCGATGTCGGCCTCATGCTCGAGCGCGTTGGTCGCAGCGGTCGCGCGCAGGCTGTTCACGCCGAAGCCGTCGATCGCGATCTTCGCCTGCGCCGCGTACGCGAGCACGCATTTATAGACGCCATCGGCCGTGATCGCCGCGCCCCGGGTTGCGCCCCGCCGGCGTTTCGCAGGCTGGAACAGCGGTGCGGCTGGTTCCCCGACGTGGCCGGCTGCTTCCAGATACGCGTGGATCCGTTCGGCGCTGCCCGGGTGCAGCGGCAGGTAGCGGGTCTTGCCGCCCTTGCCGTGCACGCGCAGGTGCGGGACGCCACGGCGCGCTTGGATGTCGCGCACGGTCAGCAGGCACAGTTCCTCGCGGCGCAGTCCGTGATACAGCAGCACCGACAGCAGCGCGCGGTCGCGCAGCCCTTCCAGCGTGGCCGGCGCAAGCATCCGATCGATTTGGATGTCCTCGCCTAGCAGCGCGGCGTGTGCCCGGCGCATGTCGCTCAGCCAGTCGTCGGTAAGCGTGAGTTCCGGACGCGGCGCATACCACTCACGATGGATGCCACCCAGAAAGCGCCACGTCGCCGGATGGATCTCGGAGGGCACTGCTAAGCCTCACCTGGTCGGCGTGCTTACCCAGCCGGCGTCAGTATGGCGAAACACGAGGCGACCGGGGCCGGCGCGATCGATCAACGCCTGCAGGCCGTCGGCGTCGATAATCGAATTAGCCGGTCCATACTCCGTCTGGCGGGAGATCACGCCATTCTCGAGCCAGACGTCGTCGCGCCCGCACGTGTCGTAGTGGTATAGCTCGGCGTCGAACTTCACGTGCACGGCCTCCAAGGCCTCAACCTGGTTGGCGATCAAGTCCAACGCCTCGGCGAGCGGATGATCCTCGTCGTCGCCGATCATGTCGAGGATGGCATTGACGATTGTCAATGCCTGCTCGTACTCGGCGGCGGTGCGGATCGGCGTCACACGGCCTCCAGATCGTACGCTCGCTCAACGTGCGGCGCGCCGTGCGCGCGAGCCTGCCGTAGGTCGAAAGACGCCTGTTTCGCGATCCGAAGATCCGCGCGGCCGCCGCGATCGACGCCGAGCCATCCCTCGATGCGTAGCGCCATCTCCGGCGAGGTGCCGGCGCTGCCGTTGAGAACGCGCGAGAGTGCCGCGCGCGTCACGCCAAGCTGTTCGGCGGCGGCGGTCACGGCCAGTCCAGGCGCGGGCAGGACGTCATCACGCAGCGTTTCGCCAGGGTGAGGTGGGTTGTGCACGCTGATCCGCTCCAAGGCCGTCGCCGCGACTTCCTCGAGCATTGCCTCCTCGC
>NZ_JARESU010000264.1:0-5986 GCF_046027075.1 Paraburkholderia sp. RL18-085-BIA-A
ACCACGCCCCCCGTAAAAATCCACGGGTGGCGGGTGCCCCCCCCACCGGCCAACGCGCATCGCCAGCCGTTCAAGGCAGCGACTTGATGCAGTGGCTTAATGCAATCGCTTAAGGCAGCGCCGTTTCCGAAACCGGCGGCGTCTTGCCGAGTTCCTTCCTCACGCCTTCCGCGTAACTCGGGTCGACCTTCTCGAACAGCGCCAATTGCCGCTCGACGATCTCCTTCGACACGCCCGCCATCGCTTCAGCGATATTGCGGTACAGGCGCTCGCGTTGCCCCGCGTCGAACAGCTTGTACAGCGCACGGGGATAGGTGTAGTAATCGTCGTCCTCGCGATGGTTGTAGCGCTGGATCGTGCCTTCCACCTTCAGCGGCGGCTCGTTGACCGACGCGTCCTGCGGGAATGCCCCGAACCGGTTCGGCTCGTAGTTCGGCGTGGCGCCGAGATTGCCGTCCGTGCGCATGCCGCCGTCGCGATGATAGGTGTTCAGGTTCGGCGTGCGCGGCGCATTCACCGGGATCTGATGATGGTTGATGCCGAGCCGATAGCGGTGCGTGTCGCCATACGAGAAGAGGCGCCCCTGCAACAGACGGTCCGGCGAGAAACCGATGCCAGGCACGACATTGGCCGGCGTGAAGGCGGCCTGCTCGACGTCGGCGAAATAATTCTCCGGATTCCTGTTCAGTTCGAGCACGCCGACGTCGATCAGCGGGTAGTCCTTATGCGACCACACCTTGGTGATATCGAACGGATTTTCCTTGCGCGCATAAGCTTCGGCTTCCGGCATGATCTGCACGCAGAAGCGCCACTGCGGGAAGTTCTTCTTTTCGATCTGTTCGAACAGATCGCGCTGCGCGCTTTCGCGGTCGCGGCCAATCAGTTCGGTGGCCTCGGCGTTCGTATAGTTCTCGATGCCTTGCTTCGACTTGAAGTGGAACTTCACATAGAAGCGCTCGTTTTGCGCATTGATCAGCGAGAACGTGTGCGAGCCGTAGCCGTTCATCTGCCGGTAGTTCTTCGGAATGCCGCGGTCGCTCATCAGGATCGTGACCTGGTGCAGCGATTCCGGATTGCGCGACCAGAAGTCCCACACCATGTTGGCGTCGCGAAGATTGTTCTTCGGATCGCGCTTTTGCGTATGGATGAAGTCCGGGAATTTCAGCGGATCGCGGATGAAAAACACCGGCGTATTGTTGCCGACCAGATCCCAGTTGCCTTCCTCGGTATAGAACTTGATCGAGAAGCCGCGCACGTCGCGTTCCGCGTCGGCCGCGCCGCGTTCGCCCGCGACCGTGGAGAAGCGCAGGAATAGCGGCGTGACCTTGCCGAGCTCAAAGACCTTGGCTTTGCTGTAACGGGTGATGTCGTGCGTGATGGTGAGCGTGCCGAATGCGCCGGAGCCCTTGGCATGGACGCGCCGCTCGGGAATGACTTCACGGTCGAAGTGAGCGAGTTTTTCGATCAGCCAGAAGTCCTGCAGCGTGATCGGGCCGCGCGGGCCGACGGTTTCCGAATTCTGGTTATCACCGACCGGCGCTCCGGCCGCAGTCGTCAAAGTGCGATTCGTCATGGCGTTTCCTTAGCTTGCTTGCGGGGGAGGTGCATGAATCGCGATCGTCGCGATCCGTGCTCAGCTGCGCGCCGACTGCCAGATCGTCCAGCGCGACATTTAGTCTAGCAAGGCTTACCGCCTATTGCTCAGTCAATAGTTGTTAATTGACCTGAAGTGGAGTGAGGGATGCGCGGCGCATTCGACGGCGCGGCAAGTGCTTCCAACGGGCTTCAAACGCCCGGCGCATCCGGCGGTACTCCCAGCAATTGCAGCGCGCCGCCCGTTACTCCGCTGAACACCGGCCCTGCCACCGTGCCGCCGTAAAACGCCTTGCCGGCCGGATCGTCGATCATCACCGCGACGATCAGCCGAGGGTCGCTCATCGGCGCCATGCCGACGAACAGCGCGCGATAGCGGTTCTTCGCGTAAGCCGCGCCGACCTGTTTGCGCGCCGTACCGGTCTTGCCGCCGATCCGGTAGCCCGTCACCGCCGCCGCGCGTCCCGTCCCGCCTTCGCCGGTCGCCATTTCCAGCATCGTGCGGATCGCCCGCGCGGTTGCCGGTTTCGTCACCGCGAGGTTGCGATCGGCGGACGGCGGCTGCGCGGCGGCGCCCGCTGCATCGCGTAGCAGACTCACGCGCTGCATCGTGCCGTCGCCGGCATACGCGGTATAGACCTGCGCGATCTGCAGCAGCGAAGCGGACAGCCCGTAGCCATACGCCATGGTCGCTTGTTCGATCGGGCGCCAGCGTTTGTACGGACGCACCTTGCCGGACGCGACGCCCGGAAAGGTCAGTTCGGGCCGCAGACCGAGCCCGTATTGCTGGTATTTGGTCCAGATCTTCTCGGCCGGCAGGTTCAGCGCGAGCTTGGCGAGCGCGATATTGCTCGACTTCTGCACCGCTTCGGAGACGGTCATCACGCCGTGATTCGACGTGTCGTGAATCACGGCCGGGCCGATCCTGTACCAGCCGGGCGCGGTGTCGATCACGCTTTGCGGCCGCACCTTGCCCTCGTCGATCGACAACGCGACGACCACTGGCTTGATCGTCGAGCCCGGTTCGAAGGTATCGACCACCGCGCGGTTGCGCAGTTGCCGGCCGGTCAGGCGGGCGCGGTCATTCGGGTCGAAGCTCGGATAGTTGGCAAGCGCGAGAATCTCGCCGTTGCGCGCGTCGAGCACCACGACGCTGCCGGCGTCGGCGTGATGTTTCGCAATCGCTTCCTTCAACTGCGCGTACGCGAGTTGCTGGATGCGCCGGTCGATCGTCAAATGGATCGTCTCGCCGTTGCGCGCGGGCACCAGCGGCCGCGTCTCGGACACCACGCGGCCGAGCCTGTCCCGGATCACCTCGCGGTGGCCTGGCACGCCGAGCAACTGCTCGTTGGCGGCCAGTTCGACGCCTTCCTGGCCGTTGTCCTCGATATCCGTGAAGCCGACCACGTGCGCGGCCGACTCGCCTTCGGGATAAAAGCGCTTCGAATCCGCGATCTGCGTAATGCCGGCGAGGCCCAGCCGGGACAGATGCGCGGCGGTGTCGGCGTCCACCTGGCGTTTGAGCAGTACGAAAGTCTTGTCGCCGTTCAGGCGCCGGCGCAATTCCGCGAGCGGCAGGTCGAGCAGCTTGGACAGCGGCGGGAAGGCGGCCTCGTCGATCAGCTTGGGCGACGCCCAGATTTCGTACGTCGCGAGGCTGACGGCGAGCATCGAGCCGTTGCGATCGACGATCCGTCCGCGGGTCGCGTCGAGCTCGATGGTGCGCTGATAGCGCTTTTGACCCTGATCGACGTAGAAGTCCTGGTTCACGACCTGGACCCAGAACGCGCGGCCCGCGAGCGCTGCGAACGCACCGAACACCAGCAGGACGATGAACTTCGAACGCCACGCGGGCAAACGCGCGGCCAGCAGCGGGTTCTTCGCGACGGGCGCGTACGGATCATGCGGCTGCGATTTTTTCTTCTGGGTCATTGGGTGTGGATAACGAACTCGATTAACGTGCATCTGCGCCGCCCGGATCGGCGGCGAACGGCTTGAGTTGGCAACTGCCGCGTGAGGCCGGCGCGACGACGGCGGGGTCGCGGTTAGCGTTGGTATCGTCCGGATTGTAATCAGAACGTAATCTGTATGCGAGCTTCATGCAAGCGGAGAGTGGCAGCGCAGCACGTCGTGCAAGGTGCCGCCGCCGAGTGCAATGCTGATGGTGCCGACCGAGGCGCAGGCTGAAGAATTACTCGCCACGGCGCAGGGTCATCGGCGCGTCGGCCATCGCTGCGGCGACAATCGCAGGCAATTGGGGGAGATGCAGCAGCACGACGCGGGCGCTTGACTGGCTTGACTGAGCGGCGCTTGCGCATGGCCTGGTCAGGGTGGGTCGCCCCATCCCGCGCGTCGGAAAGCAGCGGTTGCTCGAGGGAACGTGGCAAGCGTTGGCCGAGTACGGCGAGCGAGGCGAGAGGAGACGGGACGGGACGGGACGGGACGAGACGGGACGGGACGGGACGGGACGGGACGAGACGAGACGGGAGGAGACGAGACGGGAGGAGACGAGACGGGACGAGACGAGACGAGCAGAACGGCCGCGTGCCGAGAAACAAAAAAGCCGCGCGGACTTGCAAAATCCGCGCGGCTGATTCGTTCGATCAATGCGTCGACTCCGACGCGGCGTGTTAAAGAGGCGCTCTGCCTGTCGAGCGCCTTCTTTTTTAGGTGCTTCTGTTTAGCGTCACCTCAAGCGTCAAGCCGGCAACGCGAAACTCGAAATCGCCTCGCGCAGCACACCCACCTGGTCCTTCAGCGAATGAGCCGCGGCCGCGGCCTGTTCGACGAGCGCCGCGTTCTGCTGCGTCACCTGATCCATTTCGCCGACCGCGCGATTGACCTGCTCGATGCCCGCGCTCTGCTCGCGCGAAGCGTTGCTGATCTCCTCGAGAATTTCGTTCACACGACGCACTGACTGCACGATCTCGCTCATCGTCGAACCCGCGTTGGCGACCAGCGCGGCGCCGGTGTCGACGGTATCCGTCGAAGTTTCGATCAACGCCTTGATCTCCTTGGCCGCGGTCGCCGAGCGCTGCGCGAGGCTGCGCACTTCGGCGGCGACCACCGCGAAGCCGCGTCCCTGTTCGCCGGCGCGGGCCGCTTCGACGGCCGCGTTGAGCGCGAGAATGTTGGTCTGGAACGCAATGCCGTCGATCACGCCGATGATGTCGCCGATCTGCCTGGAGCTGGCGGTGATCTCGCCCATCGTGCGCACCACGTCGTCGACCACGCGGCTGCCGCGCGTGGCCACGTCCGCGGCCTGGCCGGCCAGCTGCGCGGCCTGCATCGCACTGTCCGCGTTCTGCTTCACGTTGACGGTCATCTGGTCCATGCTCGACGCGGTTTCGACGAGCGCCGCGGCCTGTTCCTCGGTGCGCTGAGAGAGATCCGTGTTGCCGGCGGCGATTTCGGTCGCGCCGATGTTGATGTTCTCGGTGCCCAGACGCACGCGCGACACCGTTTCGACAAGACCGGCCTGCATGGTCTGCAGCGCATGCAGCAGGCTGCCGCTGTCGTGCGGGGCGACCGGCACGCGAGTGGCGAGATTGCCCTGCGCCATCAGTCGCGCGTGTTCGAGGGCCACTTCGAGATCGCCGCCGAGCGAGTGGCGAATGCTGCGCAGCACCAGCAGCATGACGGCCGTGGCGATCGCGCCGAGCGTCACGGTGATCGCGAGCCAGCGCAACAGATTGGCGTAGAACGCGCTTTGCACGTCGTCCATGTACATGCCGGTGACGAGATACCAGTCCCACGGCACGAAATGCGCCGAGTAGCTGGTCTTGGCCACCGGCTGGTCGCTGCCGGGCTTGGCCCACAGATAGTCGACGAAGCCGCCGCCATCGTGATTGCCCGCGTTGACGATATCGACGAACAGATGGTGGCCCGCCGGGTCGGCGAACTGCGCGAGATTCTTGCCCACCATGTCCTGCTTGAAGGGATGCATCAGCATGACCGGCTGCGAATCGTTGACGGAGATGTAGCCGTCCTTGCCGTAACGCATCGCGGCCAGCATGTCGAGCGCCTGCTTCTTCGCGTCGGCTTCGGAGAGCGTGTGCTGTTGGGCCAGCGTGTAGTAGCGGGCGACGATGTGGTTGCCCTGATCGATCAGCGCGGTTAGTTGATCACGGCGGTCCGAGATCATCGACGCACGGTTTTGCCATGCGCCGAAGCCGCCGATCAGAATCAGGCCGATCCACAGAACGGCAATCATGGAGGCCAGTTTTTTGTTCAGAGTCATGGCAATGAAATTTGCTTTTGCAGGGTGGTCGATCGGTGTTGAGTTCGCTTGTGGCGATTGGTTTGTTGCTCACTGTGTTTACGGCGCGGCGGTGTTCGTCGCGCAGGCAGGGGAAACCCGTTGTTTTCAGTTGTTATTCGTCTGATTTATAGG
>NZ_JARESU010000265.1:0-5795 GCF_046027075.1 Paraburkholderia sp. RL18-085-BIA-A
TATGTGAATCGTCTGCTGCTCGACACGTGCTTCGGCCGTGAGGACGAGACTCTCGTTGCGCGCGAGCAGCAGATAGCCAGTCTGCGCGCCCGCATTTTCGAGCAGGATGCGCATCAGCGTGTCGACCAAATCATCGAGCACGATCTGGCTCGAGATGGCCTGAGAGGCCTTGGTGACTGACAGCAGATCCAGTTGCGCCACGTTGCCGGGCGAACAAAAAGTGGACGGTGGCGCCGACGCTTCGCGCGGTTGCGGCGCATGCTCGTCGATCTGCCTGACCTTGCCGTCGGCGCCCCAGCGCGCAAAGCAGTCACGCGCCTTTCGCATATATGTGTCGGCAAATGTCTCGAACCCGCGTGTCCGGTAGAACGCCGATGCGCGTTCATAAGCGATTGCCTCGTTCTGGACTAAGTCATGCTCGCGTGCCGATCGAATGGCCTGTTCGTACAGCCGCATGGCGTCGGAGTCACGAGCTTCGAGGCGGCCAATCTCCGCGGCTATCAGCGCGGCGCGGTCTGCGAAATTCTCGGGGCAATTGTTCGCCCACGTCTCGAGCTGTTTATGGTGAACGGACAGTGCCTCCAGATGCCTGGCTCGTTCGTCAGCCGATACCGAATCGCAGTGCGCTGCGCGCGCCAGTGCGTCATAGTAATGATATTCCGCCACCTCGAAGCAGAATGGCGTCGTCCACAGCAACCGCTCGGCATTCGATGCCGCCGCGATCGCGCAAGCGTAGTCACCTGCGAGGCAACGCGCTTGCAACTTGCGAATCCAATACCAGCAAGTGACGAGTGCCAGCCCCGGATCTGCGCCCAGATGCTGCTCGAACCGGTCTTCGTCGAATGCAGCATCGTTGAAGGAGCCAAAATCGGGAGTCAGGCCGCGGAGTGCTTTGATCAGCCTGAGTTGCGTAGTCATGACGTCGGCGACGAATTCGAACTGCATTTTGTGTGCGAACTCGAAGCCACTTTCAGCTTCCCGTTGCACATCGCCGAGGGGATCTCCGGCACCTAGAAGATTGGTGATCAGGTTGTTGCCGCAATAGCCTGCACACGTCAAGTCGCCGGTCTGGTTAGCCGTGTCAAAGGCGAGCCGGAGCAAGGCGCGACCTGACCGTATGTGCTTCGTCCAGGGAACGATGAAGGCGCCAAAGCACATGTAGACGCGGGAGTTGAAGCGATCCAACCCGTGCTTCTCGACGAGTTCGACGCCGAGCTTGCCGAACCGGAACCCGGCCCGGTAATCACCAAATTGCGGCCCGAGGGTCATGCCGAGCATGACATAGGCGAATCCCGATCCGTCGCTGTTGCCATGCTCGAGACTCATATTCGCCATGCGGCCGGCGATGAGACAATACAGGTTCATGTCGGTGGCATGGGCTGGCGGCTGGAAGGCAGTTAGCACGTCCAGGGTGGCACGGCAGACGGGATCGGTCATCGAAGGCAAATCGAGAAGCTGCTCGATCGTGCGGTTACCCATCCGTTGCCACAATCGCTCGTATTCCTGTTGCACCTCCTCCTTGCGCGGGTGTGCCGACCATGTGACGCCAACGGCACGAAGATATTCGAGGCTCACTTCAACGGCACGGTCGGCCTGTCCCGCGTTCATATAAAGCGCCATGCGCAGACACGCGACGGCGGCCTTATCGATGAGGTTCGCGGCGCGGTGTGAAAGCATCGACAGTCGTTGTTCCGCCGTCGTCAGGTCGCCGGTGAGGAATTCGCATTCGGCACGCTGAAAGCCGAGCGAGAACGCAAGCGCATCGTGCCGGTTCGTACCATCCTCTGCCGCCAGGGCGTGGCCGGCAGTGAAGTAGGCCAGTGCCGATGCGTAAGCCGTGGCTGCCTTGGCGCGCATGCCGGCGGAGAGATTAAGCTCAGCGACACGCTCGCGCTCCTCCGGTGCCGTGATCAGTGCGGCGCCCCGGTTGAACTGGTTCGCCACATCGAACAGATGCTCGGCGAGCTGGTCGGCCGTCATGCTCGAGAGCAGCACGCGGCCGATGCGCAGGTGGACTTCACTGCGGCGTCCTTCGGGAATCAGTGAATAAGCTGCTTGCTGGATCCGGTCGTGCAGGAACTTACCGCTGCCGCGGGTGCGCAAGATCAGATGTTCGCGCACCGCAGGCGCAAGCTGTTGCTCAACCTCGGCCTGGCCGCTGACCAGCGCGAGCATCCGCAGGTCGAACCTGTTGCCGAGGCAGGCGGCTAACTGCAGCGCCTCCTGTGCCGGGATCGGCAGTTGCCGCAACTTGCTCAACATCAGATCGACGACGTTGTCGGCAAAGTCTTTCGCCTTGATCTGCTCAAGGTTCCAGCGCCATGCCTGGATCTGTGCATCACGCCGTAGCAACCCCTCCTTATGTAGCGCATCCAGGAACTGAATAAAGAAAAACGGGTTGCTCTCGGTGCGTTCGCAAATGAGCTGTGTGAGTGGCTCGCAGGATGCCGGTGGCGCATGCAGCGTGTCGGCCACCAACTGGTTCAGATGCGCGGCGGACAACGGCGCGAGCCGGATGTCGACCACCGGCGTGCCACTGTGACGGATCGCAGCGAGGCTCTTCATCAGCGGATGCGTCCCGCTCACTTCGTTGTCGCGATAGGCGCCGATCAGCAGCAGATAACGGGTATCCGGGTGGGTGAGCAAGTGCTCGACGAGCGCCAGGCTGGCTGCGTCGATCCACTGCAGGTCGTCCAGGAAGAGGACTAGCGGGTGTGCCTTGCTCGTGAATACTGTCACGAATTGCCGGAAGACCAGGCGGAACCGGTTTTGAGCCTCCGTCGGCGGCAGCGCCGGTACCGGAGCTTGCCTGCCGATGATCAACTCGACTTTGGGCAACACATCGAGAATGAGCTGGCCATTGACCCCGACCGCAGCCTGTAGTTGTTGCCGCCAGCCAGCGAGGCGTGCGGCACTTTCGGCGAGCAGTTGCTGCACCAGCTCGCCAAACGCCTGCGTAAGGGTCGCATAGGGAATGTCTCGCTGGTACTGGTCGAACTTGCCGGAAATGAAGGCGCCGCGTTTCGCGACAATCGGCTTGCGCAAGGCGTCGACCAGCGCCGACTTGCCGATCCCCGAGTACCCGGATACGGTCGCAAGCGCCGCCCGGCCGGTGGACGCCATGAGTTCGAATACACCGAGGAGCGTATTTGATTCCTGATCGCGCCCATACAGTCTGTGTGGTATCTGGATGCGATCCGATAGATCGTCCGTGCCGAGGCGGAACGGCTCGATCCGGCCGCAGGCGCGCCATTGCGCCAGACACCGGTCTAGATCGGATTGCACTCCACGCATGCTCTGGTAACGATCCTCCGGTAGTTTGGCGAGCAGTTTCATCACGATGTCCGACACCGGCTCCGGCACCGCGGGCGCGATGTCGCGCGGCGGCGGTGGCATGCGGGCGATATGGCAATGCGTCCATTCCAACGGATCGCTCGCCTGGAACGGCAGTTGACCGGTGAGCATGCGATAGAGCAGCACACCCATCGAATAGCAATCGGTCCGGTAATCGACTGGACGATTCATGCGGCCGGTTTGCTCGGGGGACATGTACGCCCACTCGCCCACCGATACGCCAACGTCCTCTGGCGAGACGGTGTGCTCCTGAGTCGTCGCGAGGCTGAAATCCACCAGCAGAACATCGCCGGTTTCCGGTGCGACCAGAATATTGGCCGGCCGCAGATCCCGATGGATGACGTGGGCGGTATGGACGCCCGCCAATGCATCGGCCAGGTGATGCGCGATAGTCAGGCAGCGAGGCAGGTCCGGGCGCGGGCCGTGGCACAAAACGGTCTCGAGTGATTCGCCTGGGCCGTATTCCAGAATCGACACCAGGCGTCCGCGATCATCGGTCAGGGTAAGCGGTTTGGCAATGCCTGCGGCTGTCAACGTTTGAAGAAGCTGGTATTCGCCTTTGAAACGAGCGGATTGGACCGCGCCGGCGTGTTCAGGAAGGAGCTTCAGCAGCACCGGCATCTGATCCGTCAAGCGGCGGGCACGGTAGAGGTCGGAGCCCGCTGTCGTGCAGATCCGTTCGAGGATCCGACAGTTTGCGATGACCATGCCCCCTCCTTTGTCCGCTGGGACCGGCCCCGACCCTTGCACGTGCGATTTTCGCTGTTGCATGCAGCGTAGGATCCCAGCGATTTGATAACTAGTCTACTCGTCCGAGCCCTCACAAATACCACGCGTGGCAGTGCGCACACCGCCCGGTTCGCCCTGCCTCACCGTCATCCCCAGTCCGCGCGAATACTCCAATCCCCACAACGCTACAGTTCCGGCCGCATTGGGGCCGCTCGACGGTTTCCTCCCTTCAGTCTTTCCGACACTTCCCGCACGCCTCACCGCGAGACCACAATGCCGATTCGTCTCATACGTAACTCTGACGCCTCGCTCAGGCAACATTTCTTCGACATCGCACAGGGCCAGGTTGAAGCAAAGAATACCAGCGTACCGTGCAACTGATGATCGACACCAGAAACCGGGAGCAGCGCAGCGGTGATCTTCTTCACCCATGCAATCGCTCGGCCGCCTTCTCAACCTGACAAAGCCTTGAGTGGAACAACCGTAACAAACGTTTGTGCCGGGGATACCGAAACGTTATTTCTGCTCCTGGCGCATCTTGGGCTACGACATCGCGCAAAGCTTTTTCAAGCGGATCACTAACTAACGTGCAGGTGCGGCGGTCAGGCGCGAGGCGATCGTTGCAACATGTTTGCCCTGGAACCGGGCGATCGCGAGTTCGTTCTCACTTGGCTGCCGCGAGCCGTCCAGTTTGGCGACCGTCGAGGCACCGTAAGGCGTTCCGCCAGAGATTTCGGCCATGTTGCCTAATTCCGGGCAAGAGTAAGGCGCACCGACGACCAGCATACCGTGATGCAACAGAGTGGTATGGAATGACGTGAGGGTAGTCTCCTGTCCACCATGCTGACTCGCTGTACTGGTGAATACGCTGCCTAATTTTGCAATCAGCGCTCCCCGGGCCCACAAACCGCCGGTCTGGTCCAGGAAGTTTCGCATCTGTGCGCACATGTTCCCGAAACGCGTTGGCGTACCGAAGATGATTGCATCGGCTTTCGCCAAGTGCTCGACGTCGGCGATGGCAACGTGTGAAAACTGAGTTCGCGCCGATTTTGCGCCGCTTTTCTCCAACACTGCTTCAGGGACGAGTTCGGGCACTTGAAAAACGGACACTTCTGCGCCGGTTACCTCGCGCGCGCCTGAGGCGATCGCTTCGGCCAGTTGATACACGTGACCGTACATGCTGTAAAAGATGATCTGAATATTGGTTGTCATTTCTTTCACCAGTTGTCTCGGCGAAGTACGCTTACGCCGGATATGACTTTAGCTCGTGCGCCAGGCTGATCGGCCCGGACCCAAATGCTACGATAAACAGCAGCGCTCCCATTAGGTAAAGGTTCTTCATGAAGTGATACATCTGGTTCTGCACCTCGGCGGGACTGATGTTCCAGAACCTGTGAAAGATCGGGGTTACGATGATCAGCCACGCCAAAAGTGCCAAGGAAGCCCACCGCGCTTTCCACCCGACCGCGATCATGAGCCCTGCAATAAACTCGAACGGCAGGCTCAGAGACAGCAGCAGGTGCGCCGCCGGGATGCCGAGGCTGTTCATGAAAGCGACCGTCCCGTCAAAGGCCCACACGTTCATGAGTGCGCCCAACATAAAAATGTGCGCGACAAGCAGCCTAGCGGCCAGCGGCGCATAACGCTCAATGATGTTCATGATGACCTCCGATGATGGACTACTTCTTTCGCTGCGGGCACTCCGTAGCGGT
>NZ_JARESU010000266.1:0-5755 GCF_046027075.1 Paraburkholderia sp. RL18-085-BIA-A
TAAGTGTTCTGTGCAGGGAAACAGTCACGCAAAGCTGGCATCTTCTTCCAGAGACCATCGATTCCGGACTTCGAACGTCACAGTTCCCAGATAGCGGAGTTCCGCTGAGCGGCGTCGACCGGCGCGCGACCCGGCAACGACCGAAATTCAGTCGATCACCCACACGGACAGTCCCTTTTCGGAGCTTACGTCTTCGCGACACCTGCACGGGTTAAACTACCCGGCAACAAAATTCAGATTCAAGCGGGGTGGCTGGCATGGGCAGCGCGGATTCTCATTCTTGGCCAGGGCACGCGGTTTTTGGCGCATCTTCGGAAAACCCTGAGAAGGAGCAAGCGGTCCTGCGTATAGCGCTCGGCACCGTGGTTCTTCTCGCGTACCTGGCTGCCAACTTTATTTCTCACTCGAGAAACGCCTATGCGACGCTAGTGGTGGTCGCGTTTTACGTGATATTCGGCGTGGCGACGTATGTGGCCGTGACGGTGGCGCCAGCGCGCTCACATCCGAGGTTAGCGCTTACCACGCTTGCTGACCAGACCATACTAATGACGGCTCTGGCGGTTGGCGGCCAGGCCGCGCTCCCGCTGCTGTGGGTCGTTTTCTGGTTCCTGGTGGGCGCCGGCTGTCGTTATGGCCAACGAATGCTGGGTTTGTCGTGTGCGGTGGCGCTTGGAGGTCTCGCCGGCCTGATGCTCTGGCAACCGTGGTGGCGGGCAAACATTACCGTCGGCCTGGGTATGGCGTTTAGCGTGGCGGGGACATCGCTCTATCTGGCGGTGTTGGTGTACCGACTGAAAAAGCAGGCTGCGACCGATCCTCTGACGGGGCTGAGCAATCGCGTCCGGCTCGAGCAGGCCATTGGCCGGACGCTCGCCACTCGAGATGGCGAAGCGGGTCGGACCACCTTGCTTCTCATTGACCTCGACGGTTTCAAGGAGGTCAACGACACCCACGGACATGCGGTAGGGGACGAATTACTGCGGAGCTTTGCCACAGCCCTGATGAGCCGCATGCGCCGTGGCGACACGCTCGCCCGCCTGGGCGGCGATGAATTCGTGGTATTGGCCCAACACGTATATGACAAGCAAGGCGCGCTGGCCATTGCCGATAGTATTCACGCGATCCTGAGCAATGTGCAAACCGTGGGTGGACATCCGGTCGCCGTTTCCGGCAGCATTGGCGTGTGCATGCTGGCGGAAGGTGCCGGGTTCGCCTCTCTCGATGCCCGGACATTGATGCGCGCCGCCGATAGCGCAATGTACCGCGCAAAGACGCGAGGAAAGGGGCAGACCGCGTTCGCTGACGCAGCCGAAATGCAGCCAGCATGAGCGCACGCCAATTTCGAGCCATCTCATCGCAATGACACTACCGCGGCGTCGCATCAGAAAGCCTGACAGGGCCGGCCACCAGGAGCCGATTTCGATGCACGCTTACTGCGGTACGGAAAGAGCCTCGTAAAAGCCGACGTCCCTAATGAGCGCCGCATGTCGCCAGTCAATGCATCTACGACAGCGGTCCCTGAGGTTCGGGCTGTTCCGTTGTCTCGTACCTCTGGCATTCTCCCAGACACCGAACCGTGCCGGAATATCCCACTCGAAAATACCCAGGCCGCCGCGGATGCAGCCCCGTTCGGCGGTGTACCGCCGGGGGATCGGGTCGATGGAAGTTGAGCGGGTGGCCCTTCCTCTATGAACTGCAGGCGCTTTCAAAACCGCGAAGCCGCAGATGAGATGCCTTTACCCGCTCCGGCCGACGCGAAATCGAGGACTATCATCCACTATTCCGACGCCGGATACGAGACCGTGGCCCTGTCCCGGGCCTGGCAGTACCTGACAATCGAGCCACAAACGTGGTTTAAAAGATGGATGTAAATGAGAACATCAGGAACGCAAAGCAAATTGGTAGACACGGTCGCGGCCAAAAAAATAGGGGCTGCGTCGAGCCGGCCGCTTTCGGCGGAATACGACCGCTCGCCCCTGGTCGACACGTGCCCTTAGATTTGTAAGTTTGTGGACACCGGTCTTTCACCTGTCTGCCCTGGCATCGGCACCGTCTTCGCTGCGGAGAACATCGTCGTCCTTCGCTGTCCCCGGATAGCATGGCGCACGGTACGTGTGCCGCGTCATCGCTTCGCTGCATGCGCCAGCCACCATTCCCGAGCATGCCGAGTTGATTGCCAAAAGCGGTAAGCACTATTTCAGCCGTGCGCGGCCGTTCATCGCCAGCAGCGACGTTCAGCCGACGGTGCCGGTCAAACCAGGAGATGCTTACGACTCGTACCCGAGCGGCCACGCGACGTTTGGCTATATGAGCGCCATCCTGCTCGCGCAAATGGTCCCCGAAAAGCGCGATGCGCTCTTCGCGCGAGGCCGCGAATTCGGCGCGAACCGAGTCGTCGACGGTGTCCACTATCCGAGCGATGTGGAAGCGGGCCGGATCGACGGGACGCTCGTCGCTGCAGCGCTGTGGCCAGCCCCGATTTCCAGAAGGCCTTTGCCGAGGCGAAAGCAGAAGTGCGCGCCGTGCTGGCACTCGACTAAAACGGCACCCGCAAACGGCGCGCAGGAACGCCTGTCATGAAACAGCAACGTGGTCATGGCACCCTGCGCGACCACGCCGGGCGTCTCATCTCACAGCCAGGGCAACCGCCAACGTGACCTTCAGCGGTCCGGGAACGGCGCAGCCGGCAATCCAACGACGCAGGATCACATGGAACAACGACCTCTTGGAAAGTAAAGCAGCGATCGTCAACCACGCGGGGCACAAGCCTCGCATTCTCGTCGTTGAAGACGACGATCGCGTGCGGCTCGAAGTGACGGCGGCGCTCGAGGACTACGGCTTCGCGGTGGATAGCGCGCCGAGTGGGCATATCGGCCTGCTGCGCGCGCTTGATGACGATTTCGACGCCGTCGTGCTCGACCGCATGCTGCCCGACATCGATGGCCTGTCGATCCTCTCCACCCTGCGCAACGTCGGCAAACAGACTCGTGTACTGATTCTGAGCGCACTTTCTGCAGTCGACGAGCGCGTGAGAGGCTTGCGCGCCGGCGGCGACGATTATCTGATCAAGCCGTTCGACAGCCTCGAACTCAACGCACGCCTGAATGCGCTGCTGCGCCGCCGCTCTTCGCCTAAAGAGCGATCGGCGCTGGGCGTGGGCGACCTCATTCTCAATATGAGCACGCGTCGGGCGGAACGCGCGGGCGAGGTCATCAACCTGAAACCGCGCGAATACCAGTTGCTCGAATACATGATGCGCCACGCCGGACAGCCGGTTACGCGCGCGATGCTGTTCGAGTCGGTATGGAATTACCGCTTCAACGCGCAAACCAACGTGATCGATATGCACATCGGTCAACTCCGCCGCAAGATCAGTCTGAACGGACAGATGTCGGCGATGATCCACACAGTTCGAAATGTCGGCTACATCCTCCATGCCGGCGAATAAGCGCCGCACGCGCATGCCCATCAGCAGCGTCACCTGGCTGCTGGCGGTCTTGATCAGCTCGGCCATCGTCCTGTTCGCGATGCTTTACTGGGTAATGCACTCGTACCTGATGCACGAGGTCGACGAGCGGCTACTGGGAGAGGTCGCTGAACACACCCGCCGCTCACCCCATTGTGTTGGTCGGCTAATCGGTGTAACCAAGCACTACAAACGCAGCCGTGGACTGACCCGCTTGCTGTAGCACGCCCGCTGCGGACCTCGCGAGCCGCGAACGCGGCCGACACTAAAGCGTTGCCGCGGCAAATGGTAGCTGCGAGTCGAATCGACACTATTGGACCGGCCACTTCCGGCATGGAGCAATACGGATCCGGATGCGCGAAGGTCGACTGTCGAAACGTCGTACAACGACGGCGTACTATGGTCCAGTTTGCTTTTATTCAGTGCGGGCCCAATATTTCGAAAATCCTCGAGGCCGCCCCGGCAAGCTGAGCGCGACACTCGACCGAACCGCAACACAGAGGGGTCAGTAAAGTAAGCACACACAGGTAATGCTTCTGGCTATTCCATCCTCGGGAGACGCGCATTGAGCAGAATCTCAAACTGGCTATTCGAGGCGGTGGCTCGGGTCACACTGTTGTTGCAGACAAACATTCACGGCCCAGGCGATCTGCCAGGAAAGACGATCGGCACATCGGCGGGGACGACCGCCGCCGATTATCTTACCCAGCGTGGTTTGCCGTTTGTCGATGTGAAGACTGCGGACGACGGAATCCGCATGCTCACCCAAGGCGATGTGCAGGCGATCGTCTATGATGCGCCGACTCTGCAATACTGGGCCGCGAAGCGTGGCAATGGCATATTGCTGGTCGTCGGCCCGTTGTTTCGGCCTGAAAAGTATGGCATCGCTTTGGCGCAGGGCAGTCCGTTGCGCAAGCCTATCAACGAAGCGCTGCTGTCCATGTACGCCGACGGCACCTACGAAAAAATCTACGGAAACTGGTTCATGCAGGGGAAGTAGATGATCAACCATGTCAGTGGTTACCCAACGTAATGTTGCCTATGGACCAACACATCGACGCAAGCAATGTTGAGCATTGAGACTGTCAGATCCGGTGTGGGCACCAGAGTGCCCGCGCTCATTGGCTCTCAGTTGTTTTAGTCTGAGTCTGCTCGAAACTGACATGGCTGTTGCGGACACGAGGGCGTGGACAGCAGACGCGTCGCGGAATCGAGCAATTGGCATCGGAACGTTGCGTGCGCCGCCGATCGCCGCGAGTTGGATCGTCTGCGCGGCGATATAGAATCCGGTAAGTGCGTCACCATCGACTGCGACGTCCAGTTTACATTCCCTATATAGCTCGTTGCGTCGCTGCAGTCTCTATCGTGATTTTCGAAGCACCGCCTGTTACGCCTTCCCGGTCCAACTTTGCTGATGCTCGCCCATCACCCACTCGTTAGGAGGGGTGCCATCAGCTGTATTTTGGTACAGCCAGCTTCCGCAGACCGTGCAATTCCAGTTGCTGCTGATTTTCGTCATGTGGCTCGGCGGCCCGATTGCACGAACGACGGAAGCCGCAAGATCACCATGCGGACGAACGCTGGATGGCTTGCCAACTAATTCGCGACAGGCGTTGCAAGGCTGCACAACTGTTTCCAATGAGCTGATTCGAGGAGTCAAATCGCTCGGCCTATGCCGAGTTCGCGTCGCACCACTGGATCGCCCAGCGCTGCGCCGCCTCGATAGCGGCGGCGTCGGAGGGATAGTCGCCGAGATCTCCCGACCATTTGACCTCGACGGTGTCGCCGCCCACCAAGGCGCGCTGGTAGATTTTTGCACGGGCGTAGTAATGGCCGCCTTCTTCAAGAGGCGACGCGTCGACACGGAAGTCCTTGTAGTTGAACTGCATCCTCGCCTCCCAATGAGTGGGGAAATCCTACAGTGCGACACTGCGCACAGCAACCGGTTGGGATACCGATCCGTGGCTGCAGGCTGCGGAATTCAGACGCGTGCTTGCGTGTCTCAGCATTCTTGATCAGTCGGATCGGCGACGCGATCACCTTGATCCGTGATCGTGTTCGCCGGGAGTAGTCGACTCATCTCGGGCGTTGGATTCTCGGCTGTTGAACGGCGGTGTCTCCGGGTTACACCGATCATTGCATGTAAGTGTTCAGGTCAAGACCTCCTGAAGCGGCAGCACGTACGTTTGCTACGCTCGAAGAATTTTCTTCCCGTTCTGTTTTGAGTGTCTTCGCTGGCTTCGAATCCTTCTTCAGCGTTGCGATTATTGCATTCACTTCCTGCATTTC
>NZ_JARESU010000267.1:0-5723 GCF_046027075.1 Paraburkholderia sp. RL18-085-BIA-A
TGAGCCGATCCCTTTGATGAAAGAGGGCACCAGTCCGCTGGACGGCATTCGCGCACTTGGGATGGGTCACGTGATTGCCGGAGCGGCCATCGGGAGAGACCTCGCTTTGCACGGGGCAGATGTCCTCAACATCTGGCGGCCGTTCGACGACAGCGAGATAGAGGCGTTTGCGTGGGACACTCAGGTCGGAATGCGCTCGACGATCCTGGACTACTCGAAGGAGGATCGCGCGAAATTCGATCTCCTGCTGAAGGATGCCGATGTCTTCTTCGCGAACAAGCGTCCGGGCTATCTGGAACGCCATGGTCTCGAGGCCGAGGAGCTCTGCGGCAGGAAGCCTGGGTTGATCCATGCCAGTGTCCTGCTTCACGGCGCCAGGGGCCCCTGGAAGTATCGTCCGGGATTCGATGAAATCGGCGCGGCCGTCTCGGGGCTGTTCGCCGTCGAAGGCACGCTCGCGCGTCCGAAATCGCCGCCGATCATCCCCATTGTCGACAACGTGGTGGGCTGGCTCGGCACGGTCGGCGTACTCGCGGCGCTGCGCCGGCGTGCGGTCGAGGGTGGCAGCTATCGGGTCACCGTTTCTCTGACCCGAACCGTGCTGTGGCTGTTCTCGCTCGGCATCTTCGACAGGGACTATGCCCGGACGACCGCCGGATCTTCCGACGAGCACGCCTATGTCGCTCCCGATCTGTTCACGGCGGAGACCCCGATGGGCACGTATCAGGGCATGACCGACCAGGTCGTCTTGTCGAAGACTCCCGGGTCCTTCAGGACGGTGCTCGTGCCACGAGGCTCGAGCAAGCCCGAATGGCTGACGCAGTGAGGACCTAAGCCGACGATCGATGAGCAATCCCAGTAAGCGGCGGCCTTGACCGTCCGTAAGTTGTTGACACGCGTGCGCTCGCGCGATCGCGAAAGCAGCAGTAAGCCGCGGCGTACATCATGCCTGGATATCGTGGCACATTGCGATGCCACGTAGTCCGCCTCAAACCAAGGAGAACCCGATGTCGGAACACGTATACAAACTGATTGAACTCACCGGCTCGTCGACGCAATCGAGCGACGACGCGGTGCGTGTGGCGCTAAGCAAAGCGGCCAATACCGTGCGCAACATGCACTGGTTCGAAGTGTCCGAGACACGCGGACACATTGAGGAGGGCAAGGTCATGCACTGGCAGGTCACGCTGAAGGTCGGGCTGCGTCTGGAGGACTGAGACCAGACGGTCACTCATAAAGGCCCTGACCGCATGGTCCGAACAACACAGGGATGTTTCAAGCAAACACCCTCTCTGGGGCCCGCTGGGCACATATCAGGGCATGACCGACCAGGTGGTCTTGTCGAAGACTCCCGGGTCCTTCAGGACGGTGCTCGTGCCACGACGCTCGAGCAAGCCCGAATGACTGACGCGGCGAAGGTGCCCGACTGCGAAATCAGACAGGGGCGGATGGCGTTACGGCTGATGTTGGTCAGCTTCCTGCAAGCAAAGGACGCCATTCCGTCTCCGCCGTCTCTGATTGCGATTGAAACGGCGGGGGCCGCCGCGCGCCCATGCAAAGGCGATAAAGCAACGTTCATGGTCGCGAATTGAGTGGCCGCTTTCTGGGGTGGATCCGACGTCTGAACTTCCGAGCAACGGTGCGTGCGAATGACGCTTCATGGCCGACTTGAGACGGCCATATTTGATATGGACTGCGACATAATTAAACGCGGATCCGCTCGATCTCGTCGAGGCTGATGTCATCGTGGCGCCGGTCGTACAGCTGGGTGGTGCGCGTCGATGCGTGGTTCGCCATCGCCGCGGCGTTCTCGAGTGTGCCGCCGTTTTTCAGATACGCGGTGATCCCGGTCGCACGGAACGTGTGGTTGCCGATCGCCGTGCCGATGCCGGCCGCGAGCGCGCGACGTCGCACCATCGCATACGCATTCGCCTGCGGCAGCCGCGTGGTGCTGAGCTTCCCGGCGCCGCGGCGGATCGTGCGGAACAGCGGGCCCTTCGGATCCTCGCCGATACCGGTGCCGTCGATATAGGCGTGGAGGTACGCCTCGAGCGTGTGATGACACGGCATCTCGTGCCGCCTGCCGCCCTTTTCGCGAAGGCGCACCCACAGCCGCCGCTGCTGCACGTAGACATCCTCGACCCGCATCGCGAGCGCGGCGCCGACCCGCGCGAACGAAAACACCATCAGCGCGATCAGCGCGCGGTCACGCAGCCCGATCGGCGTCGTCACATCGATACGGTCGAGCAGTTGCCGCGCTTCACTCGCATCGAGCACCGGCGTCCTGCCCTTTTTCGTAGTGTGACTGGGGCCACGCACCGACGCGGCCGGGTTGTGCGGCACGATCTGGCCGCTGACGAGCCAGTCGAACAGGTGGCGAATGGCCGCGAGGCGCTGCTTGACGGTCGGTGCCGAATGGGTCTGCGTCTGCCGCTCGATCCAGGCCGCGACGTGCAGCGGCTGCACCTCAATAAGGGCCGTCACGCCGGCGCCGGCGCACCACGCAAGAAAGTCGCCGGCCGCGCGCGCATAGGCGCGGCGCTTGTGCGGATCGCGGATCGCCGACGCGAAGAACTCGAGAAAGCGCACCCCGGCACAATCGCCGGCGGCCGTGACGAGCGTCGGCAATGTCGTGGTGCGGGGATCCAGCAGGCTAGAGCTTGACACCGGTATGGTCCTCAATTTGCCTCTTGATGAACCCCTTCGCCAGGTCCGCGAGCAGTTGAACCGTCATACCCCCGACAGCCGTGGTCACCTTCCTCGTCTTGTTCCACACGTCGGGGTTGCGCACGGACTCGAGGAAATCGTGGCCTGCCCAGCTCAGGCCGCGAAAAGCGATCCCTGACACCCCCTGTCGGATCCCGACATCCGGTCCACCAGCATCAACAAAAACCCGACTGCGCGAGCAGCGACAGGTGATAGCCAATCTCCGCGGTGCTGCGACCAGTTACCGGGCAAGCCTCAGAAGCAAGCCATTCGATGCCGGTTTCCGGCACCGGGCGGGGTTCGAGCTGGAGCAGCAGTTTGCGGATCAGGTCCAGGTCACGCTTCATCGTTGGCCTCTGTCTGAGCTGTCTTGAACGCCCGAGCGCGCTGCAGCAGCTGATCAACCTCTTCAATACTGCGCGCTTCCACTTCCACATCGCCGATTTTTAGGCGGACCTTGCGACCATAACGTGCAGTGATCCATGCGCCCATAGCAACACCCAACGCGCCGAGCGCCGGCGCCGCTAATGGGGCTTTAGAAGCAGCCTATTCGATCGATAGAATCTATTATTTATACTATATCAATAGTACGGGTTTATACTTACTTCCGTTGTCGCCGCAGCACACTGCCCGACACCTAAAAATCGCCGTTCGCGGCCAACAACTGGAGATTTCGCCATGCTCAGGTCACTCATTCCCGCCCTCGCTCTCGCTTCGGCCCTGGCCGCGCCAGCCGTCTCGTTCGCTCAACAATCGAACGGGCCGGTGACGCGTGCGCAGGTGCGCGCCGAGCTCGTCCAAATCGAAAAGGCCGGCTATCACGTGGGCGACGGCGACCACACTACCTATCCGGCTGGAATCCAGGCCGCCGAAGCCAGAGTGGCTGCGCAGAACGGCGCGGCAAGTGGTTACGGTGGTGTCGTAAGTGGTTCCTCGGAAGCAGGGCGCCCGGCCGTGTCGATGGCCGACTGGAACGCGATGTACAGCCACAATTAATGCGCTGATTTCGGACGCGCAGGCTGGCTGCCAAAAGTATCTCGCCCGAGCATCGCAGTCTGAGCACCCAGCACCCCGGCTCACCACAGCGCGACGGCGCTTACCAAACGCAGTAAACGGTTTCGCACCCGACAACACTAATAACTGGAGGTTTCACCATGAACATCAAATCACTCGTTTCCGCCGTCGCGCTCGCGTCGGCCCTGGCCGCGCCGGCCGTCTCGTTCGCTCAATCGAACGCGCCTGTCACCCGTGCGCAAGTGCGCGCCGAGCTCGTCCAGCTCGAGAAGGCCGGCTATCACGTGGGCGACGGCGACCACACTACCTATCCGGCTGGAATCCAGGCCGCCGAAGCCAGGGTGGCTGCGCAGAACGGCGCGACAAGTGGTTACGGTGGTGTAGCAAGTGGTTCGTCGGAAGCAGGACGCCCGGGCGTGTCAATGGCCGACCGGACCGCGATATACAACCACCATTAATGCGCTGATTTCGACGCGCGGGCAGCTAGCGGGCCAGTTTCAGTTCGAATACCTCAATAGGTGGCAATTCAACGAACCTCAAGGAAGTCACCATGTCGTCAGTCGCACTCGCGCGGGTCCGTATCTCCAACGCCTCGCAGTCCTTACATATTTCTGCAATCCGCCCTTACCTCCTCCGCTTTATCGCCCATGACGGCACGCGTTCGGTCGTGGCATTCGCCAATCGTGATGAACGCGACGAGCGCGGCGCGCAGCTCCTGATGCTTGGCGCCGCCGTAACGCTGGCGACCGTGCGGCGTGCGGTATGAGTGGCCCACCGATCCAGAATTGCAGGGAACGCGCAGCGATGTCGAGCGGCTGCGAACGGCCCCTATAGAGGATTTTGAATGGCTGTTTGGGGGGAGCGTGCCGCCGATCGCTGTCAGTCAGAGACCGGCCATGAGGCGACACTCATACGCGTCATCGCTCGGACATTCTGACGTTGGCTTCGCATCCGCAACCGGCCGTTCGATTGACAACTACGAACGCTCCTAAATCCGCCTTTCCCGACGTTCACTTATCGGCTGCCGGTGAGACAGTTACACACTGCCTTCCTGACATTCGCGGGTCGGCGGCAGCGGTACGCCTAATGATGTCTTCGATCACGGCAAACTTCCGGATTGGACAACCTCCGCTGCTTTTCTAATTGCCTCCGCGGTCTCCGACGTCAAAGACTGGTTGATACTCTGCGGCTTTGGCCTACTTCCGGTGCGTCGGAAATAGACTTGCAACACTCGAGTCGCAGCGGCTTCACGGTTTGTCGTAGGAACTTCCGCCATGTCGACTTTCAGGACGGCCCCGGTAGTTTCTCGGTACTTCTCTTCACGGCGCCTAAGGAAGTTAGGCAATGTGCTGGATGGTTCATAGGAAAACTTCGTGCATACCCAGAAGTTCATGCCGTTGTGCTCATGAACCTTCTTATAGTAACTGGCGCCTTGCACCAAGCTGACCTTCATATGTGATTCTTCCAGTGTCTCCCTGTACAGCGTTTCCGAAATTCCACCTTGGTCATTCCCACCAAATGCCTGAGGGCACCCACCGCAAAACCAGGGAGTATCGTCGTAGGGGCTCGTGGCTTCCTTGATTCCGAAATATCCGATGCAATCGCTATCTATAGGAATTACATAGTATTTAGTCATCGCCCTTATCTTCCTGACGTTGCGATGGATTTTGCTTGACGTTCGTTTGAAGCTCGCCTGCTCAGACTGCTCGACGAGCATTCTACCGGCTGGATGCTCCCCATGGCGCGCTTCATGGCGCCGCTGTCGTACGCAATCGAGATTGGAACCGCGCATGACCGCCGCGATGGCCGTTGGACTTCGAAAACGACCGTCGCCCGGGCGACTCGGATGACGGTAACGGGTCGAGCTTGTGTGAAAACAAGCTGATCGCCTAGACTGGATTAACTCATTCAGCATGGGTGACCGGATGAAGCGATTCATAGAAGGTGACGATCGAAAGCAGGTGACACTGCTTGCGGAGTGCCTGGATGACTTTGTTACCGAA
>NZ_JARESU010000268.1:0-5687 GCF_046027075.1 Paraburkholderia sp. RL18-085-BIA-A
CGGCGCGGATACCCCACAAAACCAATGGCACAACAGGGCTCTCTAGATTTATCAAGCACATAGCGAGGTTGGGCAGTATGAAACACACTTGTACAACCAGCAAAGGCCTCATTCAAGTCTGTCGGACAAGACCTCTGATGAAGCTTACTTCGCGATGCTGCCCGCGATTAAAACGGCAGCGTGACCGCCCAGCGTTCCACTTAAAAATCGAAAAAACTGTCCGAACGAACGGGGCCACTTCTTTCAGAGATAGCGCCAGCAGTATCGAAGCGGCAGCCTGTTCCGCTGGACTATATATTATTCCGATTTTTTTACATAGTTTCTTCCACTGTCATACGCGGCCCCAGATTGCGGACGTGGCTATGGCAGCGGCGGTCGGTCGTCCTCGGTCCATGTATCGTCTGACCCCATGACTGCCATCCGTCAAGCATGTTGGCACTGACCGCTCAGGCACGCCGTGCAAGTGCTTGTTGCTATCGTCGCTTCTGCTCCCACCGATATTTACCAATTGCATAATTTAATCAACGGCCCGATCTTGGAATGGCGCAGATCCGTGCGCGCTGTTCGGCATGTTCACTCTTGGCGGTCATCAATTGAGGTTCCTGTCCGTGTGCTGCAGAACTCCCCCCGTCGGCTGAGTGCCGCAAGGCTGTCCAAATTCTAGCGGCACGTGGGCGCCGCGTCCTACAGTAAGGCGATCATGACTCAGTTCTTGAGTTTGCGGATTGCTTCGCACCCCTGCGCCCGTGGAGACCGGTCAATGGACTTCCGTTACGGAAACCGTAGAGTGCGTTACACCTCGCGCCACCGTCGACCGGCACCCCAGATCGTCGCCACCCTGCGCGCCCCGAAACTCACTTTTCCCGGTCCCGTCACCTCGGCTCCACAAATTCACTTGTCCTTCGCAACACTCGTCCGAGGCCGAAAACCGCGTGCAATCCTAACCATGCCGAGTGCACGCATGCCTCCAGGTACCAGGCCAACCAGATCGAGACGAATCATGAGGCCCATCAGCATGATCGATAGCATCGTTTCGCCGATGACGCGAGCGAGTGCGAGTCCAACAGCGCCGTACCGAGGAGCAAGGATCAGCGCCACTACGACATTAAACAAGCCCGAAGCGATGCCCACTGTGGCAAGCAGGCGATCCTTCCTTCGCGGCAAGAATACGTAGCCGGCAACGAACTCGTTAAAGGCAGCAAACGGGAACATCCACGCGAAAATCTGAAGTATGTGAGCGCTATGTTCAAAGGAAGCACCCAGGATCAAAGGCAGCACGAAAGGCGACAGCGCGAGAGCGCCACAGAAAATCAGCAATCCATATCCCATCAGCAGGGTAGCGCTGCGGCGGCTCGTTTCGTGCACTCCTTCCATGTCGCCTTGTGCGAGCTGCCGGGTTATGGTGGGAATGAATACCTGCGCTGCCGGTCCCATTAGCCCGAGACCGAGCGTCGCGAAGCGTTCAGCCGCGCCGAAGTAGCCGACCTGGTCGGGCGTAGACAATAACGTCAAAAGGTAGGTCGACGATGCGGTGAAAACCATCGACGCTGACGAGTAAAGGAAAAGCATCGTTGAAGTTCGCGTGAGCGGAACGATGCCTGCCCATCTGAAACGCGGCCAGCCCAGCTGATAGATCGCAAGACCATATGAAATGGTCAAGGACGCCACACCCGCGATCAAAAGACTCGCAATGACCCAAACGGCGTCATTAGGCCCTTTTACGATGGTCAAAACCAGCACAAGGCTTAAGGCGAAACCGAAGACCTCGATTAAGATGGGCTTTCGAAACTGGTGAAGGCCCTGAAACAACCAACCGAGGTTCATTCCGGACACGATCCCCAGCAGCGTAGCCAGCACACCGATTAAAGGGTTTTGGGACAGAACAGGCGAACACATCGTGGCAACCAGGCCTATACATCCGCCCACCATGCCATGGACGAGACGCACGGTCACATGCAAAGAGAAGGTGTCGTTACCCTCCTCCATGGATTTCGCTTTCGACACGTCGCGCATACCGACCGGGCAAAAGCCGTAGCTGACGAGCATCCATATCACGTTCATGAGCGACATCGACGCCAGTACCCGACCGTATCCGTCTACACCGAGCACCCTGGCGTAAAACGGCACCACGATGATGAGATACAAGTACCTCATCAAGTAGCCGCCGTAGACAAACCCAATAACCCGTATGCTCTTCCGTCTATCCATTTGGTGCTCCGTACATACGTTTTAGGTTTCGCGCAGCCAAGCAACGGCGGGCAAGCGGGTTGAGGGCGATAGCGCACAAAGTCAGAACCGGCAGCTAAGCGAAGATACACAAAGCTGAGGATACAAAGTTGCAAGGTGGTTCTTAAGGTTTCAGAACGGACTCGCTACCGTGGTGCACGATAGTCGCCCGAATTCCCCATCATCCGGCGCCATTTTTCGACGATCGCTCGCTTCCCGTCGGTCGAGCCGTCGATCCGTTGAATAACCCAGCATTGCACGCTCTGTTTCAAGCTCTTTACGTTACCGTTGGTATCGGGGCTTCGCCGCGTGCGCTATTTGGTGGCCGGCGCGGCCGCACCATGCGTGTAGCACTTTCTTCGCCGAACATTCCAAACACCACCCACAGTTTCGCATCAACCCTCGTTCGTCGGAGAGCCTTCCCGCGATATGGTCCGCCAGGTCGCGTCACACTAAATGGAGGCAATGCCGCACGCTTCCGGCGTTAAGGTTCGCGAAGAGGTGACATCGGACAGCCGCCACACATCCGTTCGAGGCACCAAAGCCAAGATCCTTTGTATATGAAGGGCAGATGAGGCTGGCCGGCAACAGCCGCTGGACGGCGTCGCAGGAACAAATGTCTCATGGACCGGGTCGAAAACAGACCAGTGCGCGGGGCGAGGTTTCCTAGCATTTTGCGGTGAAGCTTAGCCCGCGAACTGTGCGTCAAGTCGTCGACGGCACAAATTCGTGTGCTAATGACCGTTTAAGCCTAGCCCCATTACGAATGAGGCGGTGTTATCTGCTGCGACAGCGTTCTATGGCAGTTGCGCGCTGGGAAATAAGAACTATTGACGTCCACAGAGTGCAACCGGCTGACGTGTGCACCTGCGGCCCTTGCAAGACGGCGGATGCGCCAGCATCTAATTCGCGCTTTGTCGCCAGCGGCGGAAAAAATTCTGTCGAAGCCTCAAACATGTGCTGGCAGAGCTTGAAACTTTGCGCACGCTGGCTGAGAGTCCGCGCGCATTCGTATGCAGCGGCTCCTGCGTACGGCGATCGCGAATCTTTATGATGGTGTGGTGAACCGCACGCATACGACGCTGCCGAATGCTGCAGGCCGTGCCGCATAATTGCCGCGATCCACGCTCAGTGTCGTGTGGTCCCACACAGTGCGCACGACCTCGTGAAGCTGGGGCGAGACCTGTCTGCTCGATTTCGAAAACACGCGCCAGAAGCTGCGCCGCGACTAGCGCAGTGTCATGACGAATAACCGCGGTCGGCGGAAGGGGCCCGCCTTCGGATCGCGCGTGAACGCGCCTTCGCGGTCATCGACTGGGGCATCTTCTCCGGGCGCATCCGTTGCTACCAAGGCGATCTTCGAATCCCAGCGGGCGGCGGCAGCAAATTTCCCCGGAGTGCTTGGCCGACGAAATCGGTGGACGCGCAACTCCTCGACCTTAAACCGCTCCACCTCCCTGCCCGGCGGCTTCTTACACGGTCGCGCCGGCAAACCGCCCAATTTCGCCCCCTCGGCCAGCGAACCCGATCGCCACTGGACAAGCAACAGGTGCGCCTGAGGCGCAATGCGCAGGCCATCCATTAGATCTGATCGACCGGTTCAGCGCTACCGCAAGCCGCTGGGCAGTCGGCCAACCGACGGACTGAACGTCTTCACCGGGTTCCAGTCATTCGTGTCGTTCCGCACATCATAGCGAACCGCGTTATTTCGACCCGACCTTCCATTTGTCCCATGAGCTCGGCCTTTTCGGCCAATATCACGCCAGTTTATGCCGCTTGCCTATCTTCCGTCCAATGGCGGGGTAGTGTTCACAAATCATTGCCAATGATCGCTCTTCCATCTGTTGGTAATATCCTTGATCAGATGCCAAATCACAGCACACGAAAAAGGGAGCGCCCTGATGACTTTAGGAACCAACCTGTAAGCGTCGCCAATGGCTTCACTGATTCTTCCTGTAACGCAGGATCATTCGGAAACCTAATCGCTTTTGATGACGTAGGTTTCTTTGGTAGCACACTAGCAAGGATGTTACATGCCAGCTTTTTCAGTCATTGTGCCGGCCTACAATATGCAGGATTACCTCGAGGAAGCGCTGGCGAGCATTGCGAGACAGTCGTTTTCCGATTTCGAGGCGATTATCGTCGATGATGGATCGACGGACGCTACGGCCGCAATTGCAAGACGATTCTGTGCAACGGACGCCCGTTTCAGATATGTGCAGCAACAAAACGGCGGCTTGTCCGCGGCGCGCAATTTGGGCACGTCAGTCGCGGTAGGCACGTACATTTATTACTTGGATAGCGACGACTTCATCGATGCAGATGCACTAAGTGCTTGCTATCGGGAATTCACAAATCAGGAAATCGACGTGGTCCTGTTCGAGGGTGAGGTTTTCCCGACTGACTCGCCGATGTACAAGCTCGAAGCAGACTACTTCCAGCGGCCGGTTGGAAACTCGCCTTTATGGTCCGATGATTTCATCATCGAGTCGCTTCGGCAGGGACACTATTGCGTACAGGCGTGTTGCTTTGTGGCTCGCCGGTCGGCTATAGGTAATCTGCGCTTCATAGAAGGCATGGTCTTCGAAGACAATCACTTTTTTGTGTCGCTCTTGCTGGAAAAAAAACTCAAGGTTGCCGTGCTGCATGAAAAACTATACAAGCGACGGTTAAGGTCCGGCTCAATCATGTTTTCATCAAAGACGCTGCATCATTACGACAGCATGAGTCGATTGGTTCGCGAACTGTCGGAGTTGTCCTTTTCCGCGCTCAAGCCGCCGCAACGGGCAGCGATAAAAAAAGAAATTATCGACAATGCGCTGGGTGATTTGCACTTTGTCAGTTCCCTCGTCGGCCCGAACTTAAGCTTGCGAACAAGGAACGTTGCTGCAATGTGGCATGTCGCGACGCACATCTCGCCGCGGTTGTTCGCGCCCAAACGTATTTTGCTTGCGCTGGTGCCAGAACTGTACAGACTCAAGGGCGAAGCCCGACTCCATCGCTGAAGAGAAGTGGCGAAGCGTTCGTGGAGTACGCCACGATGGGCAGGCGGCGCACGTTATACAACCCGTAGACACAACCCCAACGTTGCCGAGTTCTTCAAGCCGCCAATATGCTACTGCCGCTTGCGACATTCCCTTATCTGTTGCGCGTCCTCCGTCCGGGAAGCTTCGGCGCGTACGTCTTCGCGCAAGCCATCGTTGGCTATCTCGTGTTGCTGACTGAGTACGGGTTTAACTGGTCATCCACTGCCCAAGTCGCACGTGTTCAGCATGATCGGTACGCGGTATCGAGGATCTTCGGGACGACACAAGTGGCAAACGCGCTTATCGCGGTGGTCGGCTTCGCCATCTTGCTGCTAGCGGCCTTCTTCGTACCAAGATTACGCGAAATGCTGCCGGTTTTGCTGGCTACCTATCCGCTCGTTATTGGAACGGTTTTGTTCCCACAGTGGCTTTTCC
>NZ_JARESU010000269.1:0-5564 GCF_046027075.1 Paraburkholderia sp. RL18-085-BIA-A
GCGGGTCCGCTCTATCCACCCCCTCTCCACGTCGCACCCCCCCTCGCCCTCCGGGCCGCGCTTCTCTTTCTTGCTACGCGTTACTTCGTGCAGACTCGTGCGCTCATGCCCGCCCGTCGCGCAACTCGCGGCGCAGAATCTTGCCGACATTGCTCTTGGGCAACTCGGTGCGGAATTCGATGATTTTCGGCCGCTTATAGCCGGTCAATTGCGTCTTGCAGTATGCGAAGACATCCGCGTCGGTTAGCGCCTGGTCCTTCTTCACGACGAACAGCTTCACCGCCTCGCCCGAGTGCTGATCCGGGACGCCGACCGCGGCGACTTCGAACACGCCCGGAAGCTTGGCGACCACGTCCTCGATTTCATTCGGATACACGTTGAAGCCGGACACCAGAATCATGTCCTTCTTGCGATCGACGATCTTCACAAAGCCATCTTCATTCATCACGCCGACATCGCCTGATTTGAAGAAACCGTCCGGCGTCATCACCTTGGCGGTTTCGTCCGGCCGGTTCCAGTAACCCGCCATCACCTGCGGCCCGCGAATGCAGATTTCGCCTGGCTGGCCGAGCGGCACTTCATTGCCTTCGTCGTCCCGAATCGACACTTCCGTCGACGGCAGCGGCACGCCGATCGTCCCGCTGTATTCGGTGACCGTGACCGGATTGCAGGTCACGCACGGCGACGTCTCCGACAACCCATAGCCTTCGACGATCGGCGTATGCGTGAGCTCGTACCAGCGTTTGGCAACGGCTTCTTGCACCGCCATGCCGCCGCCGTTCGCGGTCAGCAGCTTCGAAAAATTGAGCTTGTGAAAATCCGTGCTATTCAGCAGCGCGTTGTACAGCGTGTTGACGGCGGGGATCGTCGTGATCGCATAGCCTTCCAGCGCCTTGATCATGCCGGAAATGTCCCGCGGATTCGGAATCAGCACACCGAGGCCGCCGGTACGGATCGTCAGCAGCCCGCACACAGTCAACGCAAACACGTGATAGAGCGGCAGCGCCACGACGGTGATGAACTGATCGATGTCCGTGCGGTTCGCGCGAACCGGATGGAGCCAAACTTCAGATTGCAGCACGTTGGCGATCAGATTCCGATGCAATAACGTGGCACCCTTGGCCACGCCAGTGGTTCCGCCCGTGTACTGCAGAAACGCGACGTCGTCCGGTCGCTGCTGGACCGCTTTGAAACTCAGCCGGCCGCCTTCCGCAATCGCCGCATTGAATTTGACGTGGCCCGGCAAGCTCCACGCGGGCACCATCTTCTTCATCTTGCGCACGACGAAGTTCACGAGAGTGCCCTTGATCCCCATCAGATCACCCATCGCCGCGACGACGACGTGCTTGATCGAGGTATTGCGCACGATAGCCTGCAATGTCACCGCGAAATTTTCGAGCAGGATGATCGCTTCCGCGCCACTGTCCTTGAGCTGATGCTCGAGTTCGCGCGGCGTGTAAAGCGGGTTCACGTTCACGACGACGTAGCCGGCACGCAGGATCGCGGCGATCGCCACCGGATATTGCAGCACGTTCGGCATCATGATCGCGATGCGCGCGCCGCGCGCAATGCCCTTCGACTGGAACCACGCGGCCAGCTTGCGCGAAAGCGCGTCGAGTTCGGCGTAGCTCATCTCCTTGCCCATGCAGACGAACGCCGGCTTGGCGCGATGCTCGCGGAAAGCTTCCTCGAGCAGGTCGGCCACCGAAGAATAGCGGCTCGGGTCAATCTCTACGGGAACGCCGGGCGGATAAGATTTCAGCCAGATTTTGTCCATGCAGCGTCTCCTGATTTATTTTCGAATGGTCGTGCTAAAAATGCATCGTAGCATGGTCACCTCGTCGCTAATCGCGAAATTCGGGCGGGTTAGACTGCAGCCTCGAACCTTCATTTAACGAGCGCTGCAGGAATTTCTGGCGTGTGTCAGGCGCGTTCGACTTCGACGAGGCAGTCGTAGAACGTGGCCGATCCGCCCAGGTCGGTGAGCGCCTGGCTCGTCACCTGGTTGGCGTTGCGACCGTCCGGCGCGAGCTTCTTCCACCAGATCGACAGGCCGACGACGAGCCCCTCGCGCGCTTTGTCGGTGACGCGGGCGCGCGCCTGCATCGAGCCTCGGTCGTTGAAGATGCGCACCCGGTCGCCGTTGCCTATGTCTCGGGCGTGCGCGTCGGCGGGATGAATGTCCAGATGCGGCTCGCCTTCCGTCGCGCGCAGACTTTCGATGTTCACGAACGTGCTGTTCAGGAAATTGCGGGCGGGCGGCGAAATCATCGCGAGCGGGTAACGGGCCGCGAGTTCGGGCGCGCCGTCGGCCGATTCGTGCGGTGGCAGATAATCCGGCAACGGATCGAGGCCCTGCTGCGCGAGGCGCTCGCTGTAGAACTCGCATTTACCCGACGGGGTGCGGAAACCGCCATTGGCGAACGGGGCGTCTGGCAGATTCAGCTTCGCCCAGCCGGTTCTCTTCAGCGTTTCCCAGTTCACGCCTTCAAGCGTTTTGTCTTGCCATCGGAACGCGGCCTGCGCGACGGTTTCGTCGCTTTCGAACAGCGCCGGTTCTTCTAGTCCCATCCGGCGCGCGAGGCCGCGAAAGATCTCTGTGTTCGGACGCGCGTCGCCGACGGGGGCGATCGCCGGCAGGTTGAGCATCACGTGCGTATGCCCGTATGACTTGTGCACGTCGAGGTGTTCGAGCTGCGTCGTTGCTGGCAGGAGCAGATCGGCGTAGTCCGCGGTGTCGGTCTGAAAATGCTCGAGGACGATGGTGAAAAGGTCGTCACGTGCAAATCCCGCTGCGACTCGCTCCGAGTCCGGCGCCACCGCCACGGGGTTCGAGTTGTAGACGACGATTGCTTCGACCTTCGGGCCGAACGCGGCATCGCCCGGATGCAGCAGCGTATCGCCGATCGCGTTCATGTTGATGACGCGGCTTGCTTTGGCCGGCCAACCCGGCATCAGGTCCGGGCGCTGCAGCGCGTGCGGGTCGACCGGAGCCCAGCCGCCCGACGAAAGCAGCGCGCCACCCGCTCTCTCACGCCATGCGCCTGTCAGTGACGGCAGGCACGCGATCGCGCGCACCGCATTGCCACCGCCGCGCACGCGTTGCAGACCGTAATTCATGCGGATCGCGGCCTTCTTCGTACCACCGTAAAGTCGCGCAAGTTCGACGATCACCCGCTCTTCGATACCGCAAATTTCACTTACACGCGACGGCGGATAACCGAGCGCGCGAGCTTTCAGTTCAGCGAAGCCCAGCGTGTGAGCCGCAATGTAGGCGTGATCGAGCAGATTCTCCGTGATCAGCGCGTGCATCATGCCGAGCGCGAAAGCGCCATCGGTGCCGGGCTTCAGCGCGATGTGCTGATGGCATTTTTCCGCCGTCAACGAGCGATACGGGTCAATTGCGATCAGACGTGCGCCGCGACGCTTGGCTTCCTGGGCGCGTGTCCAGAAATGCAAATTCGATGCGATGGGATTTGATCCCCAGATCAGGATCACCTCGCTTTCTGCAAAAAACTCGGTGAGCATGCCGATGCCCGCGCCGTATGTGTATTTCAGACCCGCGGCGCCGGCCGCCGCGCAGATCGTGCGGTCGAGTTGCGAGGCCCCGAGCTTGTGAAAGAACCGCTGCGCGATGCTGTCGCCTTGGACCAGACCCATCGTGCCGGCGTAGCTGTACGGCAAAATCGCTTGTGGCGCGCGGCCTGCAATTTCCGACAGCCGCGCGGCCGCGAGTGCGAATGCCTCATCCCAATTGATCGGTTCGAAGTGGCCCTCGCCTTTGCGGCCGACTCGCTTCATCGGCGTAGTCAGCCGGCGCGGGTGGTAGACACGTTCCGCATAGCGGCTGACCTTGGTACAAAGCGCGCCCTGCGTCGGCGGATGCTCGGGATCGCCAACGACCTTGATCGCGCGGCCATTCTCGACGGTCACACGCATCGCGCAGGTGTCGGGGCAATCGTGCGGGCACACGGCACGCGCGAAATCGGTCGTGGCATTCATCGGCGGTCCGTCACGGGCTATTAGAGCTGGGGTAATGCGCGATTTTATTACGTCTGTTGGTGGCTAGCCTGCTAGGTGCCGCCAAAATCACCTTCGGCGTAGAATCGGTTATCACCGTGCCCGGGCCGATGTGTGCCCGAGCGATCCCAGGCAAGTCAAAGCACAAACGCAACATCACTCCATCATGAAACTGATTCCCGAAATCCAGGCTGCTCACGGCGAAATCCAGACCCTTCGACGAACGATTCATGCCCATCCGGAACTGCGTTATGAAGAGACTGCAACGGCTGATCTCGTTGCTCGCAGTCTCGAATCCTGGGGCATTGAGACTCATCGTGGTTTGGGCAAGACCGGCGTAGTCGGCGTACTGAAGCGCGGCAATAGTTCGCGTTCTATTGGCCTGCGGGCAGACATGGACGCGCTGCCGATTCAGGAACTGAACAGCTTCGACCATCGCTCGAAAAACGAGGGCAAAATGCACGCGTGCGGCCATGACGGACATACCGCGATGCTACTCGGCGCAGCACGGCACCTGGCCAAACACGGTCAATTCGACGGCACGGTCGTGTTCATTTTCCAGCCGGCTGAAGAAGGCGGTGCTGGGGCGCAGGCTATGATCGACGACGGTCTGTTCGTAAAGTTTTCAGTAAATGCGGTGTTCGGCATTCACAACTGGCCAGGTATGCCGGCAGGCCACTTCGGCGTGACTGAAGGTCCGATCATGGCGTCGAGCAACGAGTTCCGCATTGAGATCAAAGGAGTCGGCTCGCACGCCGCACTTCCGCACAATGGGCGCGATCCTGTGTTTACCGCGGTGCAGATCGCGAACGGACTGCAGAGCATCATCACGCGGAACAAGAAGCCGCTCGATAGCGCCGTGCTGTCGATCACCCAGATTCATGCCGGCGACGCGGTTAATGTCGTCCCGAATGATGCGTGGATCGCGGGGACAGTGCGCACATTCACCACCGAAACACTCGATCTGATCGAAGCACGCATGCGCAAGATCGCGGAGAGTACCGCTGAAGCCTACGATTGCTCCGTCACGATCCATTTTCATCGGAACTATCCACCGACTATCAACAGTGGCGAAGAGGCCCGTTTTGCTGCGGAGGTCATGAAAGAGATCGTTGGAGCTGAAAACGTCGACGACGCAGTGGAACCAACGATGGGCGCCGAAGACTTTTCCTTCATGCTGCTGGCAAAGCCAGGCTGTTACGCATTTCTGGGTAACGGCGATGGCGGCCACCGGGATTCGGGGCACGGCGCCGGCCCTTGTATGCTGCATAACGCGAGCTATGACTTTAACGACGAGTTATTGCCGATCGGCTCGACGTATTGGGTTCGCCTGGCGCAACGGTTCCTTGAGCGAGGAAAGTAAGGTGCGTTGGGGCGGCACACGGGATTGCACGTGACATGTCGCCCTTGTGTTGGGCTTGCAGGGGGCTCCGGTGCATGGTTTTGAGTGGCGAGCGCTTTTTACGGCCGCGTTTTCGTCCTGTGATACGCGAAATTGAAGGACGCAATTTGCGGCGCCACAAACGCAGAAACCCCACCTTTTC